>JANXXY010000367.1 GCA_025350365.1 Bacteroidales bacterium
AAAATAATTTTGCAAACCTACATGATTTTTTGAATATACTCAAGGATGAAAGAGGAAAATACATATCACATACTTTATAAAAACTTTCTAAACACAATAAATGAAGTGCAACCAAAAAGGTGCAGAGCACCTTAATATTTGTATATCATTATTTAATACTTTCCGAAAACCTCTTCCAGTTTCAAGGTTCTGAAACTGAATATTTCATTCAATTGCTTTTTAATAACTAAAATATTGGCAATTCTACCTAAAAATCCAAATGGGGGTAGGTAATTCACAATGTCTGTCATTAATACCCCTCCGTCAATTTTTTTGATATGATGCTGATGATGCCAAATGCTGTAGGGGCCTACCCGTTGTTCATCCACAAAATATTCGGGTTCTTTTACATGGGTTATTTCTGTAACCCAGTTCATTTTTATGTTTAGCAAAGGGCTCACTTTGTAAGCGATCATCATGCCCGGATACATTATCTCAGGAAGATTTTCAGAGACGATGTCAAACCCCATGTAATCCGGCGTAATGTTTTTCAGGTTTGCCGGAGACGAAATAAAATCCCACACCTGTTTAACGCTGGCCGGAACTTTTTGTGTTCGTTGAAAAGTGTACATAACATAAAGGAATAAATAAACGAAAAAGACCTTCTGGCACAATCAATTTTTACCCCAACAATCTCTTTACAATATCCGAAATCACCTTTCCGTCAGCTTTACCAGCTAGCTCTTTAGACGCAACTCCCATCACTTTTCCCAAATCAGATAGCGCTTTGGCTCCTGTTTTTTCAATGACTGCTTTTATCACAGCCTCGATTTCTTCAGCCGATACCGGAGCGGGCAGATATGCTTCAATAACCACCATTTCAGCAACTTCTTTGTCGTATAAATCGGGTCGGTTCTGGGTTTTATATATTTCAGCTGACTCGCGACGTTGTTTTACGAGTTTATTAATAATTTTCAGCTCGAGCTCTTCAGTAAGCACAACTCCTGCCTTTTCAGTTTTGGCCACAATAAATGCTGCTTTAATGGCACGCAATGCTTCGAGCTTGTCCTTCGGCTCCCTTTTAAGCATTGCATTCTTTATATCCTCGTTTACTCTGTCAAATAATACCATACCATTTTTAATTTTATATTTTATATTTTATATTTAAGTCATTCAGTTTTGTAAGTAACTCTCTTATATACAATTTCATTGCAAACGTTCAGCATAAGTAGAAAGTTACGATAAGACGTCGATTTTCAAATACTAATTTTCACTGCAATAATTTAACAATAAAAAGTTCAATGCTCACCAAAATCGCCAATCAAAAATCTAAAATTACTTTTAGTTCTACTTTAACAGATTTTGAATCCCTTGTATTTAGCCGCATAGCGGCGATATCTTTGTAGAAAAATGATATATGCTTTATTTAAGCCACGTAGTGGCGATATCAATATTTTGTGTTTTATTTCGGTGCTACGCACCTTTAATTTTGATAAATTTTTTTCTACAAAGATGTCGCAACTACGTTGCTGTTTAATACCCAAATTTCGTTATATAGTGATAAAGTGTTATTGTCCAAACTGTTTAATGTGTTAAAGTGGAATTAGTCAACCTGATCGTAAAGATACGAATTATTCTGGCGGAGGCGCGGGTTATTATCCTCGTCGGTGCTCAGTGAAACCTTGGATATTGTATTGTCACCTTTTGGTTTCTGATCAATTTTTACGTTTTTCCGCACATACGCCGGCACATTTTCCAACTGTTCGATGTTCGATTTTTCGTCGGTAGAGGTATAGCCTGATTCCTTCATCCTGCCATGATTCTTTTTAATATCTACCACGCGCTGCGCTGCCTTTTGAGGATTTACTTTTACCTCGTATTCGGTAAATTTTTCGTCCGGAAAAAGTGTTAAAGGCTTTGATTTAGGTTCGTTCAAGTTAAACTCAATAGTTCGTTGCGGGCTACCTTCGCTATTGGTTTTATCCTTCACGTGAAAATCGAGCTCATCCAAACTATGATGAACATTCTCATATAGAGGAATTCGTTCAGCAGTGGATTCACGCTTCTTTTCCAGATTTAATTCCGGTATATTATTTGCTTCAAAGCCGGTAGCAATAATAGTTACACTTACGCGTTCACCAAGACTTTCGTCGATGCCTGTTCCCCATATAATGAGAGAATCTTTTGAAACCGATTGTGTAACATAATCGGTAATAATACCGACTTCGTCCATGCTTATTTCTTCGATACCCGAAGTAATGTTTAGAAGTATATTTTTTGCTCCTGTAATGTCGTTATTATTTAGTAAGGGCGATGTAAGAGCCAGTTGAATGGCTTTAAGTGCGCGATCCTCACCTTCGGAAATGCCCGATCCCATAATGGCAATACCACTGTTGGACATAACCGTCTGTACATCGGCAAAGTCAACATTTATATACCCGTGAACCGTAATAATTTCGGCAATTCCTTTGGCCGCCATCGCCAACACGTTGTCGGCCTTTGAAAAAGCTTCTGAAAGTTTGAGATTGCCGTAAATCTCCCGAAGCTTTTCATTATTGATGATAAGTAGGGAGTCGACGCTTTCCTTTAATTCATTGATGCCTTGAATAGCTTGTTGGAGACGGGTGTTTCCCTCGAATTTAAATGGAAGAGTAACAATTGCTACAGTAAGCAAACCCATTTCTTTTGCCGCTCTGGCAATAACAGGAGCTGCGCCGGTGCCTGTTCCTCCGCCCATACCGGCAGTTATAAATACCATTTTAGTATTATTTGCCAATACTTCTAGCACCTCCTCAATGCTTTCAACAGCAGCTTTACGACCTATCTCGGGTTTATTTCCGGCGCCACGACCTTCGGTTAACGAAGCACCTAGCTGGATTTTCACTCCTACAGGACTGGTTTCCAATGCTTGAGCATCGGTATTGCAAATCATAAAATTTACATCTTTGATTCCCTGGCGAAACATGTAATTTACTGCATTGTTTCCACCTCCGCCAACACCTACCACCTTAATGATGGACGATCTGTCGACAGGCAAATCGAAGTTTATCAGCTCCTCAGCCATAACTTTTAGTTTTTAGGGTTTATTTTGTAGTAGGAAAATAGAGGGTAGAAAAAAACTACATTCTACTAACTACTAATTTTACATTTTACTTCCGGTTTCGTCGAAGATTTCGGTAATGGTACTCTTCAACTTATCAAATATACTACCTTTTGTTCTAATACGTTCAGGTTCTAGGGCAAATACTGGTTCAATGGCTTTTTCCACAGGCTTTTCAGATTGGGAAATTATTAATTCTTCCTGCTGAGCCCTGTTATCTTCCCATTCAGAATCCATGAATTCGTAGCCCTTCATAAGCAATCCAACGCTGGTTGCAAACATAGGCTGATTGATGTCGTCCGATACGTTTCCTGCTAAATGTGCATTCGGATAACCAATGCGAACATCCATCCCTGTGCGGAACCTTACCAATTGAGGTAAGTGACGTAACATAGCCCCACCACCGGTAATAACAATACCTGCACTAAGTTTATCCTGACAACCGGAGTTCTCGATTTCGAACGTCACTGCATCAAAAATCTCTTCCATTCTCGATTGGATGATATAAGCGAGACTCTTGAAAGAAATTTCTTTGGAGTCGCGACCGGAAATTCCCGGAATAATAACCACTTTGTCTTCCTCAGCCAAATCGCCAAGAGCAGATCCAAATTTTATTTTTAATTCTTCGGCCTGACGGTCGAGAATGGAGCATCCCTCCTTGATATCCTTGGTAACCACGTTTCCTCCAAAAGGGATAACAGCTGTGTGGCATATAACACCTTCATGATACACCGCAATATCGGTAGTTCCTCCACCGATGTCGACAAGGGCAACGCCTGCTTCGAGTTCGTCGTCGGTTAAAACGGCCGAGGCGGATGCTAATGGTTCGAGCATAACATCGTGTATCCGCAAACCAACCCTGTTAACGCATTTTTCAATATTTTTGATCGAAGCTATCTGCCCCACCACAATATGGAAATTAGCTTCAAGACGCTTGCCTGACATGCCTACCGGATTTTTTATTCCTGTTTCACTATCCACCACAAAGCTTTGAGGTAAAACATGAATTATTTCTTCTCCAATATCAATAGGTATTTTATGGGCATCTTCGATAAGACGCTTCACATCCTCGTTGGTGATTTCAGCATCGTATGAGTCGCGGTGAATATACCCGCGATTTTTCAAACTTTTGATATGCTGTCCGGCGATTCCAACAAAAACATCCGTTAATTTCAACCCGGTTTTCTGTTGTATTTCCGTTACCACGGTTTGGATGGCACCCACCGTTTCGTCAATATTGAGCACTACGCCTCTTTTCACTCCCTTAGAGACGGTTTTAGCCATACCGAGAATTTCAAGTTTACGGTTCGGGTTCCGTTTTCCAATTACAGCCACAATTTTCGTGGTACCAATATCGATGGCAGCTACGTAGTCTTTTTTAAAATTCATAGGTTATTCGCGTTTAGTACAGATGACTTGTCCTTTATATTTCAAATTTATTGTTTCGTATTTATTCCAGCCTGTTGCCGGAAGTCCATTCTTGTAAAGACTCATAAGGTTTTCAAATTTGCTTTTGCAATCGGTAAAATCGCCGAATACAATCACATGAGATCCAACCCGGGGGACTAACTCAAAATCTCCATTTGCATTTACAAAAATCTGTTGTATTTGGGCATTCCAGAATTTATTATTTGTGATAAACTGTGCCAGTTTAAATAATTCGGCCATGATTACCCGCTTACCGGAAGATTTCTGCTGAAATTGCAATACATTGGTTTTATTAGTATGTTGAAAATTGCTTCGAATATACCCATTGGCAATAATTACATGTGAGGTATAATTACCACTTAATTTCATAATATATCCTTTATCGTCAACATAGTAACTTTCATTGTTTAAATCAATAACCCGAAGTATAGGGTTGCGTTGTTTCACTTCAATAACTACTTTGCCGGAAACAGTCTTGAACACTTCCGCTTTATCAACCGGAGGATAATTATTAACCACTGTTTCCAAAGATTCAAGATTGATATCCTTATAGTTTTTACCGATTAATGCAATTCCTTTTCTTTGAAACAATGCCTGAATGCTCTTTTCGGATATAAATCCGTTTTGAAGACTATCAACAATACGCACCTCCACCTGATTGCATACAATTCGCTGTTGCCTGTCGGCAACAAAGCTAACTGTAGCTGCCAGATACATGGCAACCAACAACCAAAGGATGATATGTTTGACTTTCTTCATTCAGTATTCAGCTTCTCTTTAAAAGAATGTTTTTAATAGGTTCAATAAATGTATCAATATCACCCGCGCCCATAGTAATAATCACTTCAGGCATATCCATAGTGTCAACAAAATTTACAAGATCCTTTTTAAGACACAAGTGTTTGTTGGAAATGGAGACCTTATTCAGAACCATTTCCGAAGAAACACCCGGTATCGGCAGCTCCCTGGCAGGATAAATATCAAGAAGAATAAGCTCGTCCAGCAAACTAAGACTAAGGGCAAACTCATTTGCCAGATCGTTTGTACGCGAATAAAGATGAGGCTGAAAAACACCTGTAATTTTCTTCCCGGGGAACATTTCACGAACAGATTGGATAGTATAGCGGAGTTCCTCAGGATGATGCCCATAATCATCAATAAAAACCAGCTTTTCGGTTTTAATATGATATTCGAACCGTCGTTTTACTCCAAGGAAGCTTTCCATAGCTTTTCGTATATCATCTTCGCCGGTATTTACCAAATAAGACATCGCAATAGCAGCTATCGAGTTTTCAACATTCAGCAAACCAGGAAAACCAAGTTTGATATTTTCCATAACACCCGTTGGAGTAACCACATCATAATGGTAGAATCCATCTTTTATCCGAATATTTTTTGCATAAAAATCTGCCTTCTCGTTCAACGAATAAGTAAAACTTCTTATGTTGTGGGGAACACTGCCAATATCAACACTTTTTTTTATGATAAGGAATCCCCCAGGCTTAATTTGCGAAATAAATTGCAGGAAAGCATTTTTATATTCCGAATAGGTACCGTAAATATCCAAATGATCAGCATCCATAGAGGTTACAATGGCTCCCATTGGATTAAGTTGCAAAAACGACCTGTCATACTCATCCGCCTCTATCACTACAAAATTACTTTTAGCAGATAGTAACAGATTGCTATTGTAATTGATCGCTATCCCTCCAAGAAAGGCATTACAATCGATGGAAGAGCTTTTAAGCAAATGTGACACCATGGCAGAAGTGGTAGTTTTTCCATGCGTTCCGGCAACTGCCAGCACATCTTTTGAGCGGGAAATAAGACCAAGCGCTTCGGCCCTTTTCTTCAATTCAAATCCGTTGTTTCGAAAATAATTCAGTTCGGAATGATCTGAAGGAATTGCCGGTGTGAATATTACCAAGGTATCCTGGCTCTTTTTGAATGGTTCAGGAATTGAATTTACACTATCAGTATAATGAATCTTCATTCCTTCCAAAGCAAGTTCGCAGGTAAGCAAGGTTTCTGTTCGGTCGTATCCGGCAACGGATTTATTGAGGCTAATGAAATATCTGGCCAGTGCGCTCATTCCAATGCCACCAATTCCTACAAAATAAACGTTATGTATTTGATCCAGATTCACTTTTCTATTTTTCTTTAATTAGTTTAATTACTTCTTCAGCAATTCGTTTCGCAGAATTACGGAATGCCATTTTTGTTGCATTTTCAGATAGTTTGGTTAACAACTGCTCATTGTTCACATAAAACAGCGCTACGTCAACCAAACGTGTAGTAGCCTCGCTATCAATAATCATACGTGCAGCATCCCTGTCAAACAACGCTTGAGCATTTTTGGTCTGATGATCCTCAGCTACATTAGGTGAAGGAACCAAAATAGCCGGCTTTCCAACCAAACATATCTCTGATATAGTGCATGCTCCGGCACGGGAAATAACTAAATCAGCCGCGGCATAAGCAAAATCCATCCTTGTAATAAAGTCCAATACCTTAATATTTTGTATGTTTCGCCCGTTCACCTGGGCATTTACTTCGTTAAAATATCTCGATCCTGTTTGCCAGATAATCTGAATGCCGGAAGCGGATATCTTACCCAAATTATCCAGCAAGCATTGATTAATTGTTCGGGCGCCCAGGCTGCCACCCAATACCAATATTGTTTTCTGGCTACTAAACAGTCCAAAATATGAAAGAGCTTCCTCCCGCTTTGGGGATGTGTTTTCCAAATCCTGACGTACTGGGTTACCTGTGAGAATTATTTTATTCTCGGGAAAGAATCGTTTCATATGCTCGTAAGCCACGCATATCTTATTTGCCTTTTTTGCCAAAATTCTGTTAGTGACACCTGCATACGAATTTTGTTCCTGAATAAGAGTTGGAATTTGGCTATTTGCAGCGATACGTAAAACTGGTCCACTGGCATATCCTCCCACTCCAACGACAACAGCTGGTTTAAATTTTTTAATCACCTGCCGGGCTTTAACAAGACTATATGCAAGTTTAAGCGCTACTTCAATGTTTTTAAAGGAGAGCTTTCTGTAAAAACCAATGATAGGCAATCCAATAATAGGATACCCTGCTGCAGGCACTTTATCCATTTCCATGCGCCCTTTCGCCCCGACAAAAAGGATATCAATTTCAGGGTCGATGGATTTCAATGCATTAGCGATTGAAATGGCAGGAAAAATATGTCCCCCTGTACCTCCTCCACTTATGATAATTCGCTTATTCTGGTTGCTCATCTTGTATATCCTCAGGTTTGTTTACGTCCTTCTTTTTTGAAATATCGACAGCCGTGCTTTCTTTTTTAATACCCCGACTGACACTTAAAATAATGCCCAAAGCAAAATAGCTAAAAAGCATTGATGTACCACCCATACTTACAATTGGTAAAGTTTGGCCGGTAACAGGGAAGAGGTTTACAGCCACAGCCATATTAATCATTGCCTGAAAAATCAATATGAGTGCAAGCCCAAAGGCAAGAAAAGCCGGAAACGTTCGATCACTTTTTCGAACTATAATCCCGGCCCGAAACAATAACCATAAATAAAGTATCAATACCACAATAGCCCCTGTTAATCCATATTCTTCAATTATGATGGCATAAATAAAATCGGAATACGGATGTGGTAAAAAATTACGTTGCATGCTATTACCGGGGCCTTTACCAATTATCCCTCCGGTAGCGATAGCAATTTTAGCCTGCTCTGCCTGAAAGTTACTCTGTTCTTTGTCTTTAGTGCCGCCGGCGAAATTCTCTGCACGGTGTTTCCAAGTCTCAACCCTATGACCCAACTGTGTTTTAGTCATTGGAGCAAGCCAAACAAATAGCCCCAAAAATACAATACCTGCCAGTCCCAACAAAGACAAATGTTTTAATGAGATTCGACCAATATACATTAAAACTATGCTCACCACAAAAACCATAAGCGATGTGGACAAATTGGCTGGTAAAATAAGTACGCAAACCATCCCAACCGGAATGATGATTGGCAGGAAAGCTTTTTTAAAATCTTTAATATCATCCTGCCTTAACGAAAGCATCCGTGCAATGTACATGATTAATGCCAACTTAGCAAAATCGGACGTTTGGAAAGTAAAACCAAGCCCAGGAATTGTAAGCCAGCGTGATGCCTCGTTTAAATTTCTGCCAAATACAAGAGTTAACGCGAGTAATGGAATACTCAATAGCAACAACAATTGCGAAAGCCTTGAATAATATTTGTATGGAATTAAATGTGTTACAAAAATAATTACCAAACCGAAAAACTGAAATGTAAAATGCCGCATTACATAATATGCAGTATTCCCATCGTGATATTTGTAAGCCAACGTACCTGTAGAACTGTAAACTGCAAGCAACGAGATAATGGACAGTGATACAATCACTCCCCAAATTACTGCGTCTCCTTTCAGATATTTTCTTAATGCTTCGTCCATTTACTGGTTACTGGTAAATCAAAAATATAAAATTCCTCAAAGCTCTCTCACATATGTTTTAAACTGCCTGCCACGATCTTCGTAATTTTCAAACAAATCGAAACTGGCACATGCAGGAGAAAGTAAAACCGTTTCGCCCTTTTTAGCTAGTTTATAGCACACTTTTACCGCATCAATCATCGATTGGGTTTCCACAATGGTAGGTACTATACCCTCAAAAGCCGAAACGATCTTCGAATTATCAATTCCAAGGCAAACGATGGCTTTTACCTTCTGTTTTACAAGCTCAGAAAGTTCGGAGTAATCGTTACCCTTATCCTGACCGCCCACAATCCAAACCGTAGGAGAAGTCATACTTTCGAGAGCATACCACGCTGAATTTACATTGGTTGCCTTTGAATCGTTGATAAAATCGACACCATGAATTTTAAGCACATGTTCCAAGCGATGCTCAACACCTTGGAAGTCTTGAAGACTTTCCCTGATAATTTCTTTGCGGATATCCAACACACGACCGGCAATACCGGCTGCCATTGAATTATAAATGTTATGTTTTCCCTTTAGCGACAATTCATCAAGCAACATTGTAAAATCATTGCCTAAATAGTTAATATTCATTGAATTATTCTCGACGAAAGCACCAGGAGTTATTTTAGACTTAATAGAAAAAGGCAGCTTTTGCGCTGTAACTACAATTTTTTCAAGCTCCCTGATTGTAATGTCATCATCGGAACAAAATATAAAAAAGTTCTCCTGATTTAGATTGTTGATGATACGAAATTTAGAATTCACATAATCCTGAAGCTCATAATCGTAACGATCCAGATGATCGGGTGTAATATTCAATAAAATAGCGAGATCTGCTTTAAAATCGTACATGCCATCCAACTGAAAGCTACTTAATTCAATCACATAATATTCGTAGTTCTGAGTAGCCACCTGCATGGCAAGGCTTTGACCAACATTTCCGGCCAAACCAACATTCATACCAGCCTTTTTCATCATGTGGTGAATTAACGTGGTAGTAGTGGTTTTCCCGTTGCTTCCGGTAATGCATATCTTTTTTGCGTCGGTATATCTTCCTGCAAATTCAATTTCAGAGATAATATGTATTTTTTTCTCCCTTATGGCCTTTACAATTGTTGCTTTTTCCGGTATCCCGGGACTTTTGATTACTTCCGATGCATTCAGAATTTTTTCAGTGGAATGTTTGCCTTCTTCAAAATCAATATTATACGCTTCAATTACTTCCTTATATTTCGATCGGATAATTCCCGAGTCGGACAGGAACACATCAAAGCCTTTTAATTTAGCAAGTACAGCTGCACCAACACCACTTTCGGCACCTCCCAGAACAACAATTCGTTTATTTTCACTCATTTTTGTAAGCTGTTTTTTATCACCTTGTTTTTAATGTCACTATGGTTAAAATTGCAAGAATTATTCCGATAATCCAGAAACGGGTCACGATCTTGGCTTCCGGATACCCTTTCATTTGATAATGATGATGAAGAGGAGCCATCAGAAAAACGCGACGTCCTGCGCCAAATTTCCGTTTGGTATATTTAAAATAGCCAACCTGGATAATAACAGATAAACTTTCCATTAAAAAAATGCAACACAATACAGGGATAAGCAATTCCTTACGAATCAAAATGGCAAATACGGCAATAATACCTCCCAAAGATAAACTTCCTGTGTCGCCCATAAATACTTGAGCAGGGTAAGTATTGTACCACAAAAAACCAACTGTAGCTCCAATGAATGCGCTGATGAATACCACCAACTCGCCAGTGTTAGGAAGATACATGATGTTAAGATAGTTTGCATAAATCAGGTTTCCGGACACATACGCCAATATACCCAGAGTTACTCCAATTATTGCTGATGATCCGGAAGCAAGCCCGTCCAACCCATCGGTTATGTTCGCTCCGTTTGAAACTGCTGTTACAATGAGGATTACCACCAGAACCATTACCACCCATTCCCATCGCTTTTGGGCTTCCTTACTTAAAAAGCCAATGAGTCTGCGGTAGTGAAATTCATGGTTTTTAAAAAATGGGATAGTAGTGGAAGTACGTTTAAAATCGCGGGTAATTGTGGTTGGCTTTTCCGTGTTTTGTTTAAGATTTTGAACTGAATCTACGGTCTGATAATGTTGAAACGAAGGAACTGTAATTTTTTCTCTCACAATTACCTGCGGTGAAAAATAAAATGTTAATCCAACAATCATTCCCAGTGAAACCTGGCCTAGTATCTTGAATTTTCCTTCAAGACCTTTCTTATCTTTTTTAAAAACTTTGATATAATCATCGATGAAACCAACAAGACCAAGCCACACGGTGGTTATAATCATAAGTATAACATACACATTAAGCAGATCGCAAAACAAAAGTGTTGGTACCAAAATTGAAATCAAAATAATGATACCACCCATGGTTGGAGTACCTTTTTTAGCCATCTGGCCTTCAAGACCAAGTTCTCGTATGGTTTCTCCAACCTGCTTTAGTTGAAGATACTGAATAATACGTTTACCGATAAACAATGCAATAAGCAATGAAACAATAATTGCCATTGACGACCGAAACGAAATATATTGAAATATCCGTGCCCCGGGGAAATTTAAATGATCGAGATATTTGAATAAATAGTATAACATATTAATTATGGCTTAGCAATTGAAATTGTTCGCTAATAACTTCTTTATCATCAAAATGATGTTTAACTCCCTTTATTTCCTGATAATCTTCGTGACCTTTACCGGCTACAAGAATAATGTCGCCTTTTTGAGCCAGCATGCATGCAGTGCGAATTGCTTCGCGACGATCGGTGATATTTAATACCTTCTTTTGCAGAGACACATCCACGCCCTTCATCATTTCAGAAATAATTTCCGCAGGATCCTCGCTTCGGGGGTTATCTGACGTTAAAATTACTTTTGTACTGTTTTCGGCAGCCACTCGTGCCATCACCGGACGTTTAGTGCGATCACGATCGCCACCGGCGCCAACAACAGTAATCAATTGTTCGTGTCCACTACGAAGCTGATTGATGCTACGAAGTACATTATCAAGAGCATCGGGTGTGTGAGCATAATCCACAATGGCAGTTATCCCTGTGCGGGAATGTAAATATTCGAAACGACCTGAAACTGCCGTTAGATTTGAAAGAATTTTTAATATATCTTCTTGCTTCTCACCGAGTAATATGGCTGAACCATATACAGCTGTAAGATTGTAGGCATTGAATTCACCAATAAAATGCGTCCATACCTCGGTTCCGTTAATTGACATGAGCGTTCCGTCGAAATGACTTTCAATAACTTTGAAATGAAAATCGGCCATCGAATGCATGGCATATGTCATCACTTTTGCCTTGGTGTTTTGAACCATAATTTTACCGTTTCTATCGTCAACATTTGTTAATGCAAATGCACTGGAAGATAAAACGTTAAAAAAGCCTTGCTTAGCTTTCAGGTATTCGTCGAATGTTTTATGAAAATCGAGATGATCATGAGTAAGATTCGAAAAAATACCACCCTCAAATTTTAAACCGGCTATACGGTGCTGAACAACAGAGTGTGAACTAACTTCCATAAAGCAATATTGACATCCTTCCACAACCATTTCACTTAACATCTTATTCAATTGCAAGGCATCCGGAGTAGTATGGGTTGCGGCAACCTCACGGTCGTTCACGAAATATTTTACTGTTGAAACCAATCCTGCCTTATAGCCGAGTTGCCTAAACATCCGGTATAACAAAGTGGCTGTAGTCGTTTTACCGTTGGTTCCTGTAACCCCAACCAACTTTAAGAGATTTGAGGGATATCCATAAAATGCAGATGAGATAAATCCCAACGCGTATGAGGAATCGCTTACTAAAACAATAGTAATATTAAGAGACCCTTCAGAAGGTAATTCCTCACAAACAACAGCAACTGCGCCCATTTTAATAGCCGCTGAAATAAATTTATGCCCGTCAGTTTGAGTGCCTCGTGTAGCAACAAACAAACAGCCAGGTGTAACCTTCCTGGAATCGAAGCAAATGTCCGAGATAGCAATTTTGTCGTTGCCCTTCAATTGCTTTACTTCTAACAATTTAATGATGTCTGCTAATGTTTTCATCCCAAGCTCATTTCTAAAGTTATAGTTTCTCCTGTTTTAACCTTCACACCCGGAGAAATTGACTGTCTGATCACTTTCCCTCTTCCTTTGACAATTACCTGTAAACCTTCATTTTCAAGAAGATACATAGCATCGCGTAATCCCATATCAATTACGTTTGGCACAAGGTTTTGCTGAACAACCCGATTATTGTATTGGATCTTATCATCTTTCCTTACAGTTGAAATCCAACTAGACTTGGCATGTGAGTCTTCCACATCAATATCAAGTTTATTAAAAACATAATCAAGGTCTTTTCTCAAACCTGTTTTTGAATAGGGCAAATCAACAATACCTTTCTCCATTTTTAATATTGGTTGAAGATTAAGGCTGGTGGAGAATACTTTGTCGGCAATTTCTTTAAAAACCGGTCCTGCAACCACATTGCCGTAATACACGCTGTTTGAAGGAGAGTTCACCACTACGATGCACGAATACAATGGATTGTCTGCCGGGAAATAGCCAACAAACGATGCCTGGTAGGTAATTCCCTCAGCGGTTTTATAGCCATATTTCAACTTTGCTATTTGGGCTGTGCCAGTTTTTCCTGCTATTTTAAATGCATCATTTCTAAGATTTTTAGCAGTTCCCCTTTCAACCACACCTTCCAACATCGTTCTAACCTTTTTTAAGGTTGAATTGGAACAAATAGAAGATTCTATAACTTCAGTACCAAATGTTTTTATAGTTTTTTCATGATATTTCACCTCCTTAACAAACCGGGGTTTTACCATTTTACCATCATTGGCAACAGCGTTATAAAGTGCAAGAATATGAATGGGCGCCATTTTTACCTCGTATCCGTAAGCCATCATTGGAAGCGAAATGCCAGACCAGAGTTTATCACCTGGATATTTTATTTCGGGCATGGCTTCGCCCCTTATGTCGAGTTTAAGCTTTTGATTCAGTTTCATACCATAAAGCCTGTCGATGAATTGCCTTTCCTTACCGGTGTAGTATTTTTTGATAATTTTAGCAACGCCCACATTTGATGAGTGCTCAAATACCTGTTGAACAGTAATTTTACCAAGACCTTTATCATCGTGGTCTCTTATCGTTTTGCCATAGTATGTAACGGAACCTTTTTCGGTATCTATGGTATCGCCCAGCTGAATATACCCATCCTCAAAGGCAGCCATTAAAGAGGCCAGCTTAAACGTAGAACCGGGTTCGGCGCTCTCGCCAATCGCATAGTTGTAATGCTCGCGATAATTTCCGAACTCGTCTCTTTCGAGATTAGTAATTGCTTTTATTTCACCGGTTTTAACTTCCATAAGGATCGCGCATCCATGATGTGCATTATGTACTGATAACTGTTTGCGGAGTGCGCTTTCGGCCACATCCTGAATATTGACATCGATAGTGGACACAATATCATATCCATCTTTTGGATCCACCTCATTATCACCACTTACAGGCATTAGAACCCCACCCGACAATACCTGCATGAGCCTAACACCCTTAACTCCCCGAAGATCATGATCAAAACTACCCTCAATACCTACAACATTTCCCGCATCACTTTTACTTAAATAACCAATTGTACGGGATGCTAAACTTGCATGAGGCATAAACCTCAAGTTTTCCTGCATTGCCAACATCCCACTTTTATTTGTACCCAACCG
>JANXXY010000395.1 GCA_025350365.1 Bacteroidales bacterium
GATGTGCAATCGTCAATCGATTATTTATCTAGAAAAACGACATCACTTGATGATGAAGCTGATTGGATATAAAAAGGTAAAAAGCTAAATAAACTACCCATTAATATATTTTCATGCAAGTCGAGTGGGGTCACGGGACAGTTTAAATTTTTTAGTGTTTTTTTAGCTTTTTTACCCCAGTCCCTGAAAAGATAAAGCTTAAAATCATTAAAAATAAAGGATAAAAAAAGTATAACAGACTATTTCAACATATAAAATTATGCTTCTTCGGTTTTTTAGGTCAACAGGTGCGATCCTCATTTTTGCAATTCCTTTTTTTGGGTTGATATTATGGTTAAAATCTTTTATCAAAGCTCCTAACGTTGTGTTTTTGTTCGATACTCATCCGATGCCCTTTTATAAGTTAATTTCGGACATTATTCCATATACCTCATTTTTTGGAACCTTGTTAACGTCAGTCATGGTGATAATGCAAGGGTTTTTGCTGGTTAGGTTAAATACACGATTTATTTTCATAAACAACCGATCTTACCTCCCTGCCATATTTTTTGTTCTTTTTTCTGCGTCCATTCCAGATCTTCAACGTTTAAACCCTGTAATATTTTCAGGATTTTTTCTGCTTTTTGCTCTCGAAAAAATTTTTGAATCATACAAAACAAGAAATGTAGCCTATGAGTATTTTTTGGCCGCCTTTTTTATCTCTGTCGGAACGTTATTTTATCCATTTCTTCTGTTTTTTCTTTTCACTTTATGGATAGGACTTAGCATTTTCAGACAATTTAATTGGCGCGAATGGACATTTACTTTAGTTGGCTTTTTAGTTCCACAGTTTTTTGTTTTCAGTTTCTATTATTTGGTGTATAATGATCCCGGTGGGTTATTTAACGACTATAAAAGCATTTTCACAGCCAGTTACAAATTTCCCGAATATAACTACACCATCGTTGTTTTTGCAATATTTACGGTAATTTTATCGTTAATAGCCAGTCTATTCATGATCAAATCCTTTCAAAGTAAAAAAATTCTGCCACGCAATGGGTTTATCGTCTTCCTGTGGCTATTTATTAACTGTTTAATTGTTTTTATATTAATTCGTCAGGCCTCAGTAGAATTGATTTTTATTGCTGCGATCCCACTTTCGTATCTTATGGCTCATTTTTTCGCATTGATGAAATCCATTTTTTGGGGAAATGTATTTCTTTTCGTTATGATTTTGCTGCTTGTATGGATTCAAATTTGGGGATAATATTGTATAATACAAATTATCAATATCTTACGATTATTTACCTTTTACAAAAAAGAATTTCGTAAATACTTAAAATTTGATACTTTTGTGGCACAAATTTTATGGGGGATTAGCTCAGTTGGCTAGAGCGCTTGCATGGCATGCAAGAGGTCATCGGTTCGACCCCGATATTCTCCACCAGTAATGACAGAGGTTTCAGCGTTTTGTTGAGACCTTTTTTTATTTACCGGTTTACATATAGTTTAAATTTATAGAAATGAGTTTTTACCC
This sequence comes from Bacteroidales bacterium, assembly GCA_025350365.1. Taxonomy (GTDB): domain Bacteria; phylum Bacteroidota; class Bacteroidia; order Bacteroidales; family JAAUTT01; genus JAAUTT01. The sequence continues at coordinate 1,517 of JANXXY010000395.1, forward strand.
ATATGTCACTATTTAAACTCTATTCCTTGTCTTTTTTTCGTAATTTAGCTATATTGCTTTTCTGTTTGTCTCTTAAACGCCTACTAACGGGTTTCACTGGTTATCAATAAGGTTGGATGAATATCTCTTCATGAGTTTTGTATTCATAAAGTTAGACTTAATTATTAGCAAAACCACTTATATTCAATGTTTTATATTATCATAAAATTTGATACAGTTTTTAAAAACTTTCTATTTAATAATATTGTATTTCAATTCTTTACATTCCTTATTTTGTTTATCCTTTTTTTTATTTGTTATAAAAATATAACGAATTGATTTAGTGTAAAAAATAAGTATGATAATTTGTTCTATTATTTATAGACTCTGGGAGTTGCTACTCAATCTAAAAAACAATTTTGATAGTGTTTATGAATTTTATTCAGTAAATTTTGTTTCCCTGAAGCTAAAAATACTAACCTAAATAATTCACGAATCCCTATAATGACCTCACCCCCAACCCATCTCCAAACAGAGAGGGGAGTTGGATTTGTACGAGCTAAAAGTCCCTCGCCCAAATGGGCGAGGGACTAGGGAGAGGGTCATTAAAATTTAGGAATTAACAGGCTAACTTTTCATCGGTAATGGCCAATATTTCATATTTCATAAGCTTGCACATAAATATTTATACTATAATTTCTTATCACATGTAAATCATTTTTATATGTTTTATAACATATTTAATGAATATATTTTATATAGCCAAACTTGTAATATATTACAAAAATCACATTACATTTGCAACTGTTACTTAGTTGCATATCTCAACATAATTTGTACTTTTGTATCATTAAAGTTACTCGTATTTTATGACTAAAAAAGACAAACTAATTGAGAAGTTCTTATCCTTACCAAAAGATTTTACGATCGACGAACTCACAACTGTAATGAAAAGACTTGGTTTTAAGGTATCAAATCGAGGAATTACATCAGGATTAAGGATGGCGTATCTAAACGAAGAGAACGGAGATATTATCCGAATTCATAAGCCTCATCCAGGTAAGATTATTGGTCCATCCACTTTAAAAGACGCCTTAACTAATTTGAAAGAAAAAAATTATCTCTAAAAGACAATCGATTTCTAATATTAAATTTTAATTGAAACCGTAATCAAAATCGGACAAACGCTATGAACACTCTAACCTATAAAGATTTCGTTGGGTCATTTAATTATATTGAAGAAGAAGAAATGCTTTACGGCAAACTACAAGGAATAAGCGATTTAGTAACTTTTCAGGGTACTAGCATAACAGAAGTAAAAAATGCATTTATAGAAGCTGTAGATGACTATATTGAACTTTGTAAAGAGGTTAATAAAGATCCTTTCAAATCATTTAAAGGAACTTTCAATATTAGGATTTCGCCTGCTTTGCATAGACAAGCCACTCTTAAGGCTTCAAGGCATAATTTAAATCTCAATCAATTTGTTCAAAAAGCTATTGAGCAAGCTGTGAATCAATAATCTGTGAATTGCAGTTTCAAATTCTCATGCAAAAATATTTTCCATAAATTATCTACAATTTAACTTTGCGTGTATTTTTTACATCCCCTGATGGAATTGGAATTTCCAATTGTTTAACAGGACCGGAAAATCCTATTTTTGTACCTTTAATGCGGTTACGTCTTTTCTTTTCTACTTCCATATGATTTTTTACAATAATTACGCATAACCCCCCCGAAGTTACATTGGTTATGTTTTCTATCCATTAATATCGATAAATTTAATAAATAAAAGGGGGCTTTATACTTCTGGTTTTGGTAAAAATATGATTGGCATTAATACAGCTGAGTGATGTCTTCCCCTCTGGTTCATCTATTTTAACGCTAAAGTGATGATAAGACTGATGATCGTTGAATTTGATTCATAGACGATGGAGTTTCTGTTTTAATAAATGTTATCCAGCCAAAGCCTTCCCGTTTTAGCAACCAGCCGGTTGTGTTTTGAACATTGGCTGGTAAATCATTGATGGAATCGCCGGTTGCATCCATGCATATCGTTTTCCCATCTACTTTAACTTCAGCTACCACATGGTTGAACTGATCTCTTACAGGATACATGTTTTCGATACGTCCAAGGTTGCTGGTTCGAACAAGAACCGGATCAGCTTCTAAACCAGCCCTGCGCAATAACGCAACAATCATAAGATTTAATTCGCCGCTACTGCCTGTTTTCTTTTTCAGAACTTCGTCAAAATCCCTGTCAGCGCCAATGCTATAAGTACCATCCCATTTAATGTTTTCTTTTACATAATTAAAAATACCCTGAACCGTTTTTTGTTGATTGTTCTCCTGAACACCTATATTGTCAAAAATCGATTTATAATTGAACGATTTAATGAGCCTGTTTCCAATGCGATCGTTTTTGAGCCATTTTTGAGTTGCTTCCTCCCATGTGGGCATCCAGTATACAATATATCCGGTAAGCCATTTTTGATGAAGCTGAGACCGATCCCAGGTATCATAATCCTCATTGGCCGTAAGCAGTATAGGTCGATAATAGAATGGAAAATTACCCGCCGCCATATATAAATGCACTTTTATGGTTGAGAATAGGTCGGTAATAGCAGGAATAGTTTTGTTAATTGCGGGCATCTGGTTCATCACAAAACGAAGCGTTTGGCCTTCTATCAAATAAACCTTTGCGGTTTTTTGAGGAGATTCGTAAAGCACATAATTATTATCAAATAATTCGCGATAGGCTTTTTTGATTTTGGTGGAATAAAGCCATTGTAATCTTTTCCCGAAACTTGTCTGTTCATCAATATCAAGCGCTCTTCCTTGCTGGTAGGTTACCAGATAATCGAACCGTCGTGATACACTTATGCGATATTCACTCCAAATAACAGGTATCGTTGTTTGAAAATACCAGTCGTGAAGCTTTACAAGGTCTAGTGAAAAAATAGTGTACTTATATTCGATGATGGATCCAACCTTAACATCCGGAAAGGTGAACACTTTCTTTTTATTTTTACGGTCGATTTGAATGTCCTGTATGGATTTAGACTTTAATTTGGAAACAACCATTACGCCTTTTTCGTTTACATTAAACGTTTGAGCCTTAATTTGTCCAATATCATCATATTTATTGTAAAACCGATAAGGTAGTTCTACCTGAGCATACTTCAAGCCTTCTTCTTTCAGAATTTTTATTCGAACATGACGAAAGTATTCCGTTCGCGGACCAACAGTTGTTGTTCCATAATCGCATAAAACCACAGCTGAAGCCTCTGGATCAGCCGCATATGATTTCAAAGAAATGTCTTCGGGAAGTATTTTACCCCATTTAATAGGCACATTACTAGCCGAAACTGACAATGCTAAAAAAACAGATAAGATAAGTAACCCGGCAACAATTCGCGTTCTCATAAGTCAAATATTAAATGGTAGAATGAGCATGATGTATTTTACGCCTATTGCAATAGCAAAAAGGATGCCAAGGTGGTAAAATAGCAGTATGTTATAAGTGGTAACACATAAGACTATTTACTAACTTGTATCGTAAGGAAATACTTTAAACACAATGGCACTAAGTCACGAAAAAAAATAAAAGTGTTCTGTATTCTTGCATCTAAAATATTACAATTTAGGCAACTCCCACGGCAACCGATATTGAGGTTTGATAAGTTCATTGGCCTGAGGATCGTTGATAAACGTATTTGTTTTCCTATCCCAATATACTTTTCGACCTAAGCGATAAGCTATATTTCCAAGATGAGCGTTGATAGCAACGTTAGCGCCAATTTCAACATCGCAGATTGGTTTTTTACGGTTTCGGATACACTCAACAAAGTTGGCTGTGTGTTCAACACGGCCATCAGATTCGGCTTTTTGGCTGGCTAAAGGCTCCATTTTTAGCTTGGTTCTGTCGGCAGCTTCTCTTTCAGCGAGAACTTCCCATCCATTACGGTCAATCACCAGTGTTCCGGTATTTCCAATAAAAGCTACCCCATGTTTTCGTCCGTATGGGCCAAGTCCAATACCGATGGTATGCTCCCAGGTCATCATAAAATCGTCGAATTCATAGGCTGAACTCATTAAATCAGGTGTTTCCATCGCATCATTTGGGAAAGCATATTTGCCTCCGGCAGAAATCACAGAATTAGGTCCACCGGCTTTGGTACCCCACAATACCATGTCGAGCATGTGTACTCCCCAGTCGGTCATCAACCCACCGGCATAATCCCAGTACCATCGGAAGGACTGATGAAAATGGTTTCTGTTAAAAGGTCGTTTTGGAGCCGGACCTAACCACATATCATAATCAACACCTGCCGGAACCGGTTCGTCGGGGACAATAGGCACAGCCCCTTTCCAGTCGACATAACTCCAGGCCTTTACCAACCTTATGTGACCAAGTTTTCCCGATTGAACATAATCAATCGCATTCTTCCAGTGAATAGCGCTGCGCTGTTGCTGACCAACCTGTACAATGGAGTTATATTTCTTCTGTGCATTAATCATTAACAAACATTCCTCGATAGTTCGGCCCATCGGTTTCTCAACATACACATCCTTACCGGCCTGGCAACCATGAATCATTGGCAGGGCATGCCAGTGGTCAGGAGTACATACAAAAATTGCATCCACATCCTTCATGTCGAGAACTTTCCGGTAATCACCCACATTGATGGTCTTTTTTCCGGTAGCCTTTTCAAGTTCTGCCGAACGCCTACTGAGGACGTTCTGATCAACATCGCACAGAGAAACAAAATCAATTCCAGGTGTTTTAAGTGCCGCTTTAAGGTTTTCCCAGCCAACACCCTTGCACCCTATTAATGCAGCCCTTACTTTTTCGTTAGGTCCCATTCTGTTTGTACATGCAACAGCTTCAAGCAGAGAAGCGCTCATTAAAGAGGCAGCAGCAGCGCCTTTGGTAGTAGTAGATATAAAATCGCGGCGCGAAAATGTTTTCATGTTCTTAAAGGTTGAGAATTTAGTTGCAAGATATAAATTCCATAAGATATTCAAAGGTGAATTTATCATTAGTGCAAACGATTGTAAAAACCCAACTGTTTTGGAAATTTTCCGGCATTAAATTTCATCAATGTCGCAGGAAATTTATTCACACCAGAAAGCATGAAACAATGAGTTTTACGTTAAAAGTAGCAAATATGTCAGTTGAGTTTTAAAAATAGTTGAATTCAAGGTTAGGAATGAAGTAATAATTTACTAATAAATAAACGAATAACAAAACTTTTACTCTCTAATTCCGTAGAATAACCAAATGGTTTGTATATTTTTGGAAAGTGATAACTATCAGATAACAATAAGTAAACCAAATGCACCAATATCTAATTTCAATGAATAGTGCACTTTTTAGGGTTGCTTTTCGTTCGGCTGGGATTATAAAGCTGGTGGATAATGGTATGCGTATTTTTTTACTGATGGTTGCATGCTGGTTATTAGAATTAAACATGGCTCAAGGGCAGTGTCCCAATTATTCATACGAAAAAACTATAAACATCAATCAGGCTAGTAATTCGCCTTTAAGCAATTTCCCTGTAGAAATAAAAATTCCCAAATCAACATTTTCAGGACATTTACAAACACCACAAGGGTATGACGTAATTTTTACTGATCTGAACTATTCTAAATTAGACCATCAAATTGAACAAGAACTAACAGGAGGACCGAATGACACACTTATTGTTTGGGTTAGAATACCAACATTAAGCTCTATTGCAATTACAAAAATAAAAATGCTCTATGGAAAAGTTGGCGCTATAGATCCTTCCGTACAAACAGTATGGGAAAGTAATTTTAAGTGTGTATGGCATTTAAACCTCCCTGTTATTAATGATCAAACCGTCAATGGCATCGATGGAACCAATTCTTCCTCTACTGATGCTAATGGTATGATTGGGGGAGCAAAATATTTCAATGCCAATGCCAAGATAACTGCGGCAAACAAACCAATTCTGGAACCAACAGATAATATTACCGTTTCCTTATGGTTTAAACGCGATGGTATTCAAAATGAATATGCAAAATTGTTATGGTATGGACAAAATATATCTGATCCATATGGGCCCTATGGTTTGGAATTTAATGTTAGTGCTGATGATGATATTGACTTTCATGGTGCAAATAATTCAGTAATGAGCAATGCAATAACAGCAAATGTTATTGCAGATAATACATGGTACTATGCAGTCGGAACCTATGATGGCACCAATGTGAAAATATTTCTAAATGGAAATCAAATTAGCGCTAAACCTTTAACGTCTCCACTTGCATATTCTGGAGGCTTAGGTCTATCAATTGGAGATAGAAATGGGAATGGTCAGGCTTTCCGAGGGTACATTGATGAAACAAGAATTGCGACAACCACACGTTCTCCTGATTGGATTCTCACCGAATATAGGAATCAATACGCTCCAACTTCATTTTGCCAGATTGATGCAACTGAACGAAAGGTTCCTCATAATTATTATTCTATTGCCTCCGGAAATTGGAGCGATGGAACAAAATGGTCATGCTCTTCAGGAGGCTCACCTTGCAATGATTATCCTAAGACCAATGATACGGTTTATATTCAAAATGGGGATGCCATTACTTTAGATTTAAATACAATTATTAGTAGTTTAAATGTTGAGAAGGGGTCGCTGGAATTAGGTGGCTTTAATTTTACGGTAAATGGAAATACTAAAATTGATGGTACACTAAATGATAATAATACTGCAGGGAATGATATTTTTGCAGGCTCTGTAAATATTGGAATTACAGGTATTTGGAATACAACCATTCAACTCAATTCAACAGCGCTTTATTTTCAAGGAGGAATT
>JANXXY010000406.1 GCA_025350365.1 Bacteroidales bacterium
AGGAAAATTGGTGGATACATTGGAAGTAAAAATTGATTCGGGTGATCCTTATAACGAAGTTGGTGAAATACAGGTTAGGGGTGAAAATGTGATGTTGGGATATTATAAAAATGATGTTGCCACACAAGCTGCCATTGATAAAGATGGTTGGTTTCGTACCGGCGATTTGGGTATTCTCGACAGAAATGGAAATATTTACATCAAAGGACGAAATAAGGCAATGATTCTCGGTGCATCCGGACAAAATATCTATCCGGAAGAAATTGAATCATTACTAAATAATAAGTTTGGTATTATGGAATCGCTCATTGTTGAAGATAACGGTTTGCTAAAAGCTTTGATATATCCTGATGTTGAGACTTTAACGGCAAAGAAAATTGATGAAAAAATGATGGAGGAAATCATGAAGCATCATATAAAGGAAATAAATCATCTGTTGCCTGTTTATATGAATATTGCTAAATATTCCATTCATAACGAGGAATTTGAAAAAACACCCAAACGAAGTATCAAACGTTTTTTATACACTGCGAATTAATATTATATTGATGTATTCTACACAAAAAACAACATAAATAAAAGGGATGAATGGAGAGTTATCTAAGAATCGCGTTTAGTTCAGTAGCTGTTTATATTTTTATTATTGTATCGATCAGGATATTAGGAAAAAAAGAACTTGCACAGCTTTCCGTTATCGACTTGGTATTTATTTTATTGATTAGCAATTCGGTGCAAAATGCCATGGTAGGACCGGATACCTCATTAACTGGCGGTTTGGCAGCTGCAACTTCTCTATTTCTGATCAATTACCTATTTAAATACCTGCTTTTCAAATTTCCAAAATTGGGAATTATTGTTCAGGGGCATTCACTAATGTTGATATATAAAGGAAAGGTAATTGAGGAAAATGCTCGAAAAGCACAAATAACAATAAATGAAATAGAAGAAGCAGTTCGAGAACACGGTGTAATATCAGTAAAGGATGTAGATATAGCTGTTTTAGAAATAGATGGTAATATTAGCATCATATCTAACGATTATCAGCATCGCACATCCAAAAGAAGGAAAGGTAAAAGTAAAAGAACCCAGAGTAGTTCATAGGTATTACTACTAACCTGTTTCATTCATAAATTCCCCGGAATATCCCACAAGGGGTTATGTTGTTATCCGAAATGATTAATTTTAACATGAAATAATTGTATTTATGTTTCTATAACATCTGCTTTGCTGTATTAACAGTTATTTCCAATACTCGGGTAAGAAATGAAAACTTTTTTTTCATAAAATCATATTCATCACCCGAACTAATGTATTTGGCAGTGCCATTAATAAGAAAACCTGTTCCTTGATAATCTTTATGCCCTAAAACGTCTCTACTTCCCAGTGTTATTTTTACATTACTATTTACATTGACATTTTTCTCGGTTTTTCTAAAACCATATGCAGGAATTAGGATGCGTTCATCATCTGTAATAACCAAGTATGAATTCCATGTATTAACGACATGAGGTTCGACACCCCACGATACGATGGATACAACACCCTCGTGTTGTAATACTTCTATAAACTTTCCTGATAATTTATTATTTTCACTCATGTCTGTAATTTTTAAATTTCTAACCTTTAATTTTAGATTAATTTATTTTGGTTGCCAATAACATCGCTGGGGCGATACAATTGCATCTTCGAATTTTAGTGTATTCATTGCCTTATCAACTTCTTTACGGTTTATGTTGGTTAATTCGACAATCTTCCCGGCATTCAAAGGAACTCCTGCTTTTTTCATTGCTGCTAATACTTGTTCTTTTATTTCCATAACTACTTCTTGATTCATATAATAAATAATTTATTTTAGACAGTACAAAACTACCTATTAATGCTTGCAAAAAAATTAAGCTGGTTTAAGAAAAAGTAACTACAAATTCTTTTTTCGAAGTTCACTCACATATTCGGGTGTAAGTCCTAAATATGAAGCAATCATATATTGCGGAACACGCTGAACAAATTCGGGGAATGAAGTGCAAAAATGAATATAAAATTCTTCTTTTGAAAGTTGGTGCACATATTTTATACGGAGTTGAGAAGCTGCTACGGCTCGTTGCATAATAATCCTTAAATAGCGTTCCATCTGAGGAAGTTCTTTGAGCATTGCTTCAAGTGAGAGCGCATCAATTGATAATATCTCCGATTTTTCAACTGTTTGTATAAAGTATTCGGAAGGCTTGTTGTCCATAAAACTAAAGAAATCTGAAATCCACCAATTCTCCAAAGCAAACTGTGTAATTTGTTCAGTCCTTTTGTCGTTTATAAAAAACATTCTTAAACAACCTTTCACTACAAAATATATTGACCTGCAAATTTGTCCTTCTTTAAGTAAAAATTCTTTCTTTTTATATGTTATCGGTTTAATGTATTTGTTTAATACCTCAATCGTGTTATCATCAAGTTCAATGTATTTGTTGATATGTTTAATAAAGTTTGGATGCATTCAATTGTGTTTATTATTTTGGAAAATATTTGTCAATAAATTGTCTAATCTACTAAAAATATAATCACACGGAACAACCTTATTACTTTATTATAGATCAATTAGTTAATAAATAAAGTAATAAGGTTGAATGTGTCACATATGGGTTTTTCCACTCCCGTCCGGCTTATGCTGAGCCTGCTAATCGTA
>JANXXY010000409.1 GCA_025350365.1 Bacteroidales bacterium
TGACCTTTCAGAGTCGATAGACCTGGAGGAGTCTAATTAAGTTAATAAACTCTGGCAGGACCTTCGGACTCTGCCAGGTTTCCTTCGGACTCTGCCCGGTTTCACAGTTTTCGTTTGACCTTTCAGAGTCGATAGACTTGGAAGAGTCTAATTGAGCCATATTATTCCTTATTGATACAATTCACGAAGTTCAATTTCCTTGAAATAGTGATTCAATATTTCTTTGAAAGAATACCCTTTTTCTCCCATCATGGCAGCACCAATCTGGCACAACCCAACGCCGTGTCCCCAACCGGCACCCGTTAAAACAAATTCTCCGGGCACTCCATTTCTGATTTCTTTGCGATCGACCACTAAAGCAGAACTATATAAATGCGATTCGGACAATACTTTGCGAATCTGCAACTCTTTTCCAATAATAAGCGTGTTATTTGTTCCTATTATTTTTAATCGGATCAGTCTACCTGACTTTCCTCGCTCAACCGGAACCAAATCGATAATTGATCCAAAATCTCTGCCTGTTTTTCGCGAAATTAATTCCGCTATTTGTTCCTGCGAATAAATCACTTTCCACCGGTAAAAATCTTTTGTTTCCTGATCATAGTCGTTAAGCACCTGAGAAAGTACTTTTTTATCGTGCGTATTGCAAAAAGCTTCGGGAGAATTCCGGATCCATTTTTGTGCGGAAACCTCGTTAGTAAGATCATAGTCATATGATTCCTGGTTCTGAGGATTGTCAATAATGGATTTAAGATAAGGATGAGCAACCGGTTCCCAAACATTCTCAAACGTTTCGGAGATTCCTCCGCAACTCTTGGAAAAGCGGGCATCACAAACATTGTCGTTATTCATCAGAACTAATCCCCTGGTTTCCCCAATGACTTTCATTACCAATGCACCCGATTGGCGGGTAATACCCTGGTATCGCTGACAATGATCGTCGGCACACACATCAAAATTTGAATGATCCTCACGGTCGTACCATCGAATGTATTCCTCCTTAGTTTCGTTAATAGTCTGGTAAATATTTTTAGATGCTTCCAGCTTTTTTCCTTTAATCAACTGGGACAACAGCCACGACCGGGAAATGACTGCATGTGCCTTTAACAACTCTATACTGCTGGTAGCGTTCATCTCGGAGGAAATAACACTAACCAGATAATCTTCAAGGGGCAAAACATTTATTGCTGTCAGCTTATCATTTTCAATAATAAATTGCAATGACCCTTTGAACCGCTGATTTTCTTTACGTTCCCAATGGAATTGAATCCCAATAGTTACTTCGGGTAAATCAAAAGATGCTTCTTTAAAACTACCCGGTTCAAAATCAAGCACTTTGTTATCCATAGCCTTTTCGTTCAGATAAATTTTTCCGTTGGAATAATGAATCTTCTGTTGACCTTGAAATGAAAATCCGTTTTGTTTTAAATTATATATCCCATTCAATATGAAGGTTATTGAAGGTTCATACATAATTCCGATTTTCAGCTGTGGTTCTTTCATCGTGTTTTCTTTTGTTGAAATTATTCCTGCATTTTAAAAACAAGCTCCAGATAAGGATAAGCAGGATCGTTAAATCCGAATTTTCGATACAATTGCTCCCCATCTTTGGATGTATGCAACGCCACTTTACTTATTCCCAAATTCACGGCCTCTGTTAATAACTGTGTCAAAACGAGTGATGATATCCCTTTTCGTCTTGCCGATGGAACCGTATACATATTTAGAATGTCGCCTTCAAAGTAGGATGATTGATTAAAGTCTCCCGGTATCCGTTTGATGACCATACCACCGAAAGCTAAAATTTCTCCTTCGTATTCAGCCAAAAGAGCAAAAAAACTACCATTTTCCATTGTCATTTTAAAGAAACTGAATAGCTCGTGCCGCAATGTATTTTTATAATCATCGCTCCTCTCTCCTTGCAACTCTGCAAGGTAAGCCAAGCGATATTCCGTCATTTTCCCGATATCGTTTATTTCAACCTTTCTGATGTTAACTTTTGCAGGATTTATGTTCATGCTTGTCATTTTAGTTCAATCCCAGTTAAATAATTTATGAATTGTGGCGTTGTCCATACATACCTGAGAAAAGATATCAGCAACATCCTCATTGGAAATTTTTAAAAAGTCTTCCACCCTGGGTGTGATAAAAACCCCTCCCATATCCACACTTGCCGGGCTTAGCAAAAGTTGATTTTTCCCTTGTTCAAAATATTGGCTTGGACGGTGCAGAATTCTGGGGTAAAGATGAACTACCCATTCACCATCTTCATAATAAGTTATCAAATTCATCATGGGCTCACCTTCATTCGGTTGTTGTTGACAGAATCGAAAAAAGTATTCATTAAAAAGCATGGATAATTTATTCTTATTGCTGCTTTGAAAGGTGACCGCTGTTCTTAAATAATTGTTCCATTTGTATACTTTTACTTCTTCCTTTACCATTTGCAAACTGCAAAGCGACCGATTATGAAAATCTTTTTCAATGGGTAAAAAGCCTTTAGAGCCCGCCTGAAAGTGAAAATGATCGGGAGCCGAAGCACCGCACTTTGGCCCGTTATAAAAAACTACAAAGTCACTCAAATGGGTGGACAGATCCAGCATATCATCAAAATGATTCTCCATTAACTGATCCGTATGTTTTAAATTTGGTATAGTTAAATGCTTCGGAAAAATAGGAAACGGATTCACTAATATTGCATAATCCATTTTGAAAGGCAGGCTCCGTTGTTGCTTGGGACGATTTTTCGAACACAGGAAACATGGCCTTGATTCAATGGATGTGGCATCAACTTTGGCTGTTGAAGAAACGATCCGGTTCGGATTAAACTGCACCAACACATCAAATCCCTTGAAATGTAACTTTTTTGTTTTAACTTTTTTAAGATCGTTGTAATTCAGTAAAGCCAGCTCCCATCCTTTTAACTGAATATCTATAAAGTTATCAATGTCTTGCAAACCATTCATTCGTTAATTATTTAAACCGGTTGACCGCTTTTAACATATTTCTGACGAGCCCAAAACTCCAAGGTACGAATTTTATCTTTATAGAAATTTAGGGTATTCATTTTATTCACATCAAGAGAGGCATCGGAATTTTCTTCCCATCGCCGACATAGGTAAAGAGGTTCGTAAATACGGCCAATCTGATATTCCCTACTTATGTTTAGCCCCAATGCATAGTCCTCGCCATAACTAACATTAGGTACTTTTATTGATCGGATAACAGGAGTGTAAAAAGCGCGTGGAGCGCCAAGTCCGTTAATTCGTAAAGCATTGTTGCGTCCATTATCCGGTGTCCATTCCTTGTGATCGATTAAACCCGGAGGAATTTCTTCCAGCCTAAAATTCACCATTTTATATGAGCCAACCAACATCGCACAGTTTTGCTCATAGAATGCGGAAACAACCTTTTTAATTACGGAACCATCAATGTACAAATCATCGCTATCGAGCTGAATAGCAAATTTTCCACACAATGGATGAGCCACTGCCACATTCCAGCAGCCTCCAATACCAAGATCCTTTCGTTCCGGTATAATATGAATAACCCGAATATCAGTTTTTGCTACCGAATGTATTAGTTCAGAGGTTCCATCGGTTGAGAAATTGTCGACTATTATCAAATTAAACGGAAAATCAGTTTTTTGGGCAAGAACTGAGGTTATGGCATCACCAATCGTTTTTACTCGATTTTTGACTGGAATAATCACTGAAGCTTCACATGGAAAACTTTCCTCATTAAACTTTATTGCTTTAAATTTCGGAGCTAGCCATGCCCCAACATCTTTTAAATGAGATGTACAGGCCTGCTCCATCTCAATCTGAAGGTCTCTGTTTTTAGGATCGACATAATCAAAAAGTTTTTCGCCCGATTTGCGGGTATCCAATTCCACTTCGGAGTACAAAAGTTCAGGAATATGCACCAGTTTATGATGTTGTGAAACTTTTAACCGCAAATCGTACCATCCGGCAAACTGAAAATTGCTGTCCATGCGAGCCACCGCTTCTTTCAAAGCACTGGTTTTAAATAACATCAATGAGCCAAAGTTAAAATCATCGCGTAAACTTCCGTCCTGATATTCAATCACAGGATGTGGCATCAATTTTTCATCCTTCTTCTCATAATAATCGGAATAAACCATACCAGCATTACTATCCATGCAGATTTGGATCATTCTCTCCAAACAATTATGCCCCGGTTCGAGTGGTAAAGTTTTAGTATAAAGCAAAGTAAATTCGGTTTCAACTTTAGCGGCTATCTGCTTAAGTGTGTTTGTCGAAGCAAAATTATCAGATACAATCCAATTTGTAGCGTCCTTTGCCGACTCTTTACCAATCACAAAAATTTGATTAACACATTCTGTTTGCTTCAATGCTAAGATGGTAGGTTGTATATCGCCGGTATGTGAGGCTGGCAAAAAACAAGTGATTACTTTTTCCATATTATTAATATTATTTTTTAAAGTAGGTTAATACCTGTTTCATTAAGTTTTCGCGTTGTTGTTTGTCAACGATTGTTTCGAATGGAAATCCTAAAACAACAGTTTTAAAATCTCCCTGAAAGACAACCCCGGCACTGGTATTGTTTTCGGTATACCGGAAGGCAGATATAGCTTTTTTACCATATGGTTCGATGGCATCGGGTGATTCGACCGTATATATTCCGGGATGATAACCGGTATTAAAATTCCAGTTTCCATGAAACCATTCATTTGCATAATCGGTTGATTGAACTTTCCCTTCTTTAACGGCATGTGCTGTGCGCCAAGAGAAATGAAAAACATCTTCCGCAAATTTTATTGCTAACGAGTCTCTGGTAAGAATCAGATCGGCGCCCACATAAGCGCCTGACATAAATATACTTCCTCCATGGTTAGCAATCTCTTTTATTTTATTTTGAAAATCCGGTGTGTAAATCGTAAAGTTATATTGTCCCTTGTCTATATGCGTTGGTGTCGATTTTTCCTCACCTAATATTATGTCTGCCGTTTGATAGGGCGAAGTATTAAACGCGGGATTGCTAAAGGCCTTTTTACTTATAGAAACAAAAGAGTAACCCGCAGCCATGATGGCTTGTCCGTGGATATATGGATAATCGAAACTATTTCCAGAAATAATTTTCCCTTCCATATTTCCATAGGAGGCACCCCAACCGGGACTATCATCATCAAGCCACTCCGATTTTCTGTTATAATCGTATTGTGCTCCGATGAAACCGATTTCGCAGTGATCGGGAACTCCCGGGTCGTCCCACCAGGATATGCCTGCCATTTTGCCAGAATCAAAAAACGATGGAGCGCTTACCCGATCAAAACCGTTAACCACCAATACTGTCAATGAGTTCTCACTTTTTAAACCTACCGATAAAATCTCACTTGGAAAACTTTCGCCTCCATCGTTAATGGCCGTAACCTTAAAACTGTATAATTTATCGTACTCGTCAAGTTCAACTACTAAGGAGGTATCATTTATCATCAAGCCATTATCAAAACCTCCTTCGCCGGCTCGTTTATATACCTTATAACTGCTTGGCCTGGCAGTTATTTCAAGAGGATCCAGAACAGGCTTCCAGCTTAAAGAAACAATTTTTCCCTGCAAATTTATTATTGAAAAATCATTGACTGGCATAGGTTGAACAACATAAGCCCTGCCTTCCTGAAAAGACTGAAATTTTAACATCCCTTTATAGATAGACCTGCAAATTGCAAACCGGAACTGAGGATCCAGGCCGAATTTCATATCTGCAAGATTCTGGTGTGATAGTAACTCCAAAAGCAACGAGGGGACATTGGGCCTTACAGCCTCTGAATATTTCCGGTTCCACATGGCTCGTCTGGTCCATTTAGGGTTATACAATGCCCTAATGTCATCTACCACTTGCGATTGAACCATATCGGTAAAGTCCCGGTTTGCAAGTTTCGATTGTCCATTTGGAAAAAAACCATTGTCGGTAACAGAACTGTAAATTCCTAATGTGCCTATCACCGAATCATTTACAGTAACTCCAGCATCGGTGTGAAGAGCAAACGAAAGATCAATAGGAATATTCAGTCCTGGTATTTTTTGTTTCGATTCTCCATTTTTCGATTCTCCAATGAGGTAGTTTACCCATGCTCCGCGGGATTGGTAATCGTCATTATAGTCATTTTTAGTTTTATTGATACTATATACCAGAGAATCGGGCATTCCGCTATATTGCAGAAAATATCGCGCTCCTTCCATATACCTGGGCTTCCCACTCGTCTTCCATCGGAAGTGATCAGGATTTATCTTTGTGCCATCCACTTTAACAGCCGATACAGAATTTACTGATTTTACATTGGGAATTGCCTCGTTCGAAGGTCTTCGTGCAACACTGCCCATTCCTCCACCAAACCTAACAGCATCTATCGAAATAGGGCCTGTTTGGTTTTTGTTAGAAAATATAGATACAGAACCCAGTTCCGGGCTTTTTCCTGCCCCAAAATCAAAGGTTCCCAGGTAAATCCAGGTACTGCCTCCAATTCTTTGGTTTATAAGAAATATGCTTTCTCCACCTAAATGATTAACAGAATATTTAACTCCTGTATTGTTTTCTGTATTCTGAAGGTATGAAACATAAACTGCGTATTTGCCTTTTTCGGGTATTTCAGGCACCAAGGTTGCTACCTTCCCAATGTTAGTGGAAGCGCTATACGAAATGGAGGTTCCCATAATAAATGGATTCTCATTAGAGAAAAGAGTGTCTTTTTTGAGAAAACCACCTTTTACTATTTTATAGTCCACACGTGGCGATAAAATGAACTCCGATTGTCCTGTGGATTTATCGTTATCGACAATAACCTCATTAATTTGAGTATCGCGTTCGCGTGGTAAAAAAACATTTGCTCCGGCGTTTTCGAGCATAGGCACAAGGTAAGGTAGAATGTATGTAGTCGTTAACACATCTTCAACGGTGCCGAATAAACGCGCTCGCTGACATTCCCACCTGTCCAGCGTCGACTCGTAATAGTACCCATGACTGGCCCATAAAGCAATATTATTATTATATAAACCAAATGCAGGTATGGTCTTGTCCGACCTGCGAACTAGGGGTATCTTTTCAATACCTGCCAAATTGGTTCTTTTTTGATCCAGTGGAAGTTCATTTCTCAAAGCATTGGGAATTAATTCACTAAATTGGTGATTGTCGGTAAAAATCGATATGGTATATTTCCGAAATCTGCAACCAAACTTTTTTTTAATTGATTGATTAAATGCTTTATATTCGCTTTCACGAACAGGAAAATAAGAGAGTCCTTTATTAAAGAATAGCTCAACCAGTTGTGCTCTTTTGTTAACTGCAATTGAATCTAACTTTATATCTGCCAAATAATTCCAATTCTTGTATGGGTTATCCCATTTCTCAAGCTTATTTTTTATTCTCTTAGCTAATCGATTCCCATTTGTAGACTGCCCAACAATGGATTGAAGCTGATATGAATATAAAAATAATACCAAAAGCAACATTTTTACCGATAAAAAACCTCCGTGCTTTCCCATTGACGTTTATTTTTCTTTTAAACACTACAAAGTTGGGTAAAAATAAATATACTTTTGATGTACATTATCTTATATGTTTTTTATAATACGTATATTTTTACATCATGATTCTAATTGCCGACAGTGGATCCACAAAAACAGAATGGAGCCTGATTGAAAAAGATAAATCATTCAAATCCTTGATTACCTCGGGCATAAATCCCTTTTACCAGGATACATCCGATATTGTAAACACCTTGCAATCTGAACTATCTTCTTATATTATTCCTAATCCCATTCATATTTATTTTTATGGTGCAGGATGTTCAAATCCTGAAAAAATCAATCTGGTCATCAACGCCCTTCGTCAGGTTTTTCCATCGGGTAGTATCTTTGCAGGCAGTGATCTCTTGGGAGCCACCCGATCACTTTGTCAGAGTATGTCCGGTATTGCGTGCATTTTAGGAACAGGTTCAAATTCATGTTACTACAATGGCAAGGAAATCATCCATCATGTACCGCCTTTAGGTTATATGCTAGGAGATGAAGGTAGTGGAGCTGCCTTAGGAAAAAAATTAATTGCAGATATTTTAAAACGTCAATTGCCACAACCCATTATTAACCTTTTTTTTGATACTTACCGGGTTTCACCTGAAGAAATTTTGGCCAAGGTTTATAATGATTCTTTTCCTAACCGTTACTTGGCTCAGTACACAAAGTTTTTATCTCAAAATATTCATATTGCCGAAATTGAAGACCTTGTAATAAAAAGCTTTAATGAATTTATTTGCCGTAACATTCTGCAATATAAACAATCATCCTCGGCAGAAATACATTTTACAGGCAGCATTGCATATTATTTTAAATCTCAACTGAGCAAGTCTCTAAAAGCATATCATTTAAATGAAGGACGCATAACCATGACTCCTTCACCCGATTTGATAAAATACCATTTACAAAACTGATAATAAAAGGGTTCAATAGTAATCAAAACTTTGGTAAATTTTCAACAATATTCTTAAAATGAAATACTTAGATATATATTGATATATTTCTTTATTTCTATGTATTTCAACGTATTACATTTTATAAAAATGCAGAAGTTGAAAAATTACCGAAGTATTAAG
>JANXXY010000422.1 GCA_025350365.1 Bacteroidales bacterium
GCATTTTTAATGCCTGATAGCAAAGGAAAGTTCAGGTGTGGGTCGAAGCGATTCAAACAGAAAGACAGTAAATCCATTTCCGGCAAAAATTCCGGCAGCTGTTTCGGCGAATAACTTACTGTTATTCCGGCAATCATAAGCAATCGCCACTTTTATTTCCTGAAGGTTTTTAAATTCTTTTTTAACATAGTTTGATAATCCCTGAGTGGCAGCGCCTACGGTATAAATATTCATGCGGTTTGTTCCAACTCCCATGATCCCCCGTAGACCACCCGTGCCAAATTCCAGGTCGCGGTAGAAACTCTCAACCAATTCCTTTTCGTTATTATCCAGCAATTTTTTAACCTGGTTACGGGTTTCCAAATCATATTTTTCCGAAAGCCAACTATTGGCTTTTTCTTTCACCTGAGTTAACATGTCCTTACTGCTCATACTTATTTTTTAGAATTTAATTCGTTAAGACATTTATATAAACTTGTTTTCCAATGAGGTATTTCAATATTGAATGTTGATTTGATTTTTGTTTTATTTAAGACACTATAAAAAGGCCGCTTTACAATGGATGGATAATCTTTTGATTCAATGGGTTTAACACTACAATTGTATTTTTGAAATTCAATAATCTCAAAAGCAAAATCATACCAACTGCAAACGCCTTCATTAGAAAAATGATAAATTCCGGATTTTATTTCATTTTCAATCGAATACCTGGTAATTGAAATAATACTTAAAGCCAAATCCTCCGCATAGGTAGGAGTTCCTATCTGGTCAAAAATAACCTTAAGTTCACTGCGCTCAGAACCTAATTTCATCATGGTTTTTACAAAATTGGCGCCAAACGAGGAATAAAGCCATGACGTTCGAATAATAATGCTTCGATCGTATTTCAATGCTTCAAATTCACCTTCAGCTTTTGTCTTTCCGTATGCCGATTGTGGATTTATTGTATCATCTTCCACGTATGGTCTGTATGATGTTCCGTCAAAAACATAATCGGTTGATACATGAATTAATGCTGCATTGTATTTTGAAGCAACCATTGCAAGATTTTTAACAGCATCACGATTTATTTTATAAGCCATTTCGACATCAGACTCAGCCTTGTCAACTGCCGTATAAGCTGCACAGTTTACAATAAAATTAAAATCTTTATTCTTACAAAAATCGTCAACAGCCTGTAAATTCGTTATATCCAATTCATAAACATCAGTAAACACAAAATTCAACCCGGAAAAACCGGAAGCAATTTTTTGAAATTCGCTTCCTAATTGGCCATTTGAACCAGTAACAAGTATTCTGCTCATATCATGAAAATCTAAAATCTATTTTTGCCTCTTTTAACAATGGGAGATCCTTATCTTTACCGGAAAGTATCGCCTTCCCGGCATCAACTTTCCAATCTATTCCAAGTTCCGGATCATTAAAGCGAATTCCGCCTTCAAAACCCGGACTGTACAAATGGTCGCATTTATAAAAAACTACTGCAGTTGCGCTTAATACCGAAAAGCCGTGAGCAAAGCCTTTTGGTACATACAACTGTTTTTTGTTCTCAGCCGTAAGTTCTATTCCAAACCAGTTTCCATAATTGGGAGAACCTGTTCGTACATCTACTGCAACATCGTAAATTGAACCCTCGAGTACCCTTACTAACTTAGTTTGTGCATGTGGTTCCAATTGAAAATGCAAACCTCGAATAACGCCATAAGACGATTTTGATTGATTATCCTGTACAAATCTGGTAGTTATCCCCCTTGCTTCGAGTTTTGCTTCATTAAAACTTTCAAAAAAATAGCCTCTCGAATCCTCAAAAACGTCAGGTTCTATAATGTAAAGTCCTGAAATATATGTTTCTATTATCTCCATTTTACTTCTTCCCAATAGTTACTAATTCCTCGTTCGCAATTTTTATAAGGTATTCACCATATTGATTCTTCTTTAAAGGTTCGGCAAGTTTCAATAGTTGTTCTTTATTGATGAATCCGCGATTAAACGCAATCTCCTCAATACATGATACTTTCAGACCCTGACGTTCCTCGATCGTATAAATAAAGTTGGATGCCTGAAGCAAACTTTCATGCGTTCCTGTATCGAGCCAGGCCATACCACGACCCATTAATTCCACTTTCAACCTATTCTCGTTCAAATATAAGCGATTGAGATCGGTTATCTCCAGTTCTCCTCTGGGTGATGGTTTAAGAGCTTTGGCTTTACTAACCACATCATTACTATAAAAATACAACCCGGTTACAGCATAATTTGATTTTGGTGTTTTGGGTTTTTCTTCGAGACTTAAAGCATTACCTTTCGAATCGAATTCAACCACGCCATATCGCTCAGGATCTTTTACAAAATAGCCGAAAACCACCGCTCCGTCTTTCAATTTGGCAGTATCAAGCAGGGTTTTACCAAATCCATATCCGTAAAAGATATTATCGCCTAAAACAAGGCATACACTATCATTTCCGATAAACTTTTCACCAATCAAAAATGCTTGAGCCAACCCATCGGGCGAGGGCTGAATGGCATACGTAAGTTTAATTCCCAGTTGTGTTCCATCCTGTAACAAATCTTCATACAGATGAATATCCTTGGGGGTTGAAATAATAAGAATATCCCGTATTCCGGCCAGCATCAATACCGATAAAGGATAATAAATCATTGGTTTGTCGTAAACCGGAATGATTTGTTTTGAAATGCTTTGAGTAATTGGGTAAAGACGGGTTCCCGAGCCGCCTGCAAGAATAATTCCTTTCATTATAATGGATTATTAAGCGTTT
>JANXXY010000469.1 GCA_025350365.1 Bacteroidales bacterium
TCCAATGTTTCATCGAATTGGAAAGTTAGCCTACAAAGCAAATTTGGATACGGCGCTTTACTTTGATAAATATTTGGACTATCCGCACAGGGCATTTAAAACTATCCATGTAACTGGTACCAATGAAAAGGTTCTGTCTCACATATGCTGGCCGCTATATTGCAAATTGCCGGGTATAAAACCGGCCTCTTCACCTCTCCTCATTTAAAGGATTTTAGGGAACGTATAAAGGTTAACGGGCAAATGATTTCGAAAGAAGAGGTGATTAATTTTATTGAGAACAACAAGCTTGTTTTTGAAGAAATGCATCCGTCATTCTTTGAGATGACGTCGGCGCTTGCATTTTACTATTTCAAAAACGCAGAAGTTGATGTTGCTGTGATTGAGGTAGGAATGGGAGGGAGGCTTGATTCCACTAATGTTATAAATCCTGTTCTATCGGTTATTACCAATATCAGTTTTGATCATACAGAATTTTTAGGTGATACGTTGGCGAAAATAGCAGCCGAAAAAGCAGGTATTATTAAAGAGAATACGCCGGTTGTTATTGGGCGATATCAGCCTGAAACATGGCCTGTTTTTTCTGATTTTAGTGACCGTTTAAATTCCCCTGTTAATTTGGCTGAAAAACGTTATTCTGTTGGTTATTCATTGTTTACGAATGATGGCAAACAAGTTTTTCAAGTGGTGAGTGATACAAGTGTTGTATTCCCCAATCTAAAACTCGATTTAGCTGGTTTTTATCAGCGCGAAAATATATGCACTGTATTGGCTTCGGTGGATGAGCTTAGAAAGCAAGGCTTTCAGATAAGCAATAGTAATATTTATGAAGCTTTGGAGCAAGTAACAACGCTTACCGGTTTGCAGGGACGATGGCAAACGTTAAGCAATAATCCTCTTATTGTTTGCGACACAGGCCATAACCCGGATGGAATAACATGGTTAATGAAACAAATTAAATCGGTACCATTCAATCGTCTGCATATGATAATTGGTTTTGTTAAGGATAAAGACGTTTCTTCCATTTTGCAAATGTTGCCTAAAACAGCCACTTACTATTTTACGAATGCAACCATTCCCCGGGCTCTTGAAGCAAATAAACTAGCCACCATGGCTGGCGAATATGGTTTACAGGGTTCCTTTTATTTCAATGTGAAGCAAGCCCTCGAAGCTGCCAAAGCCAATGCATCTGCTAACGATTTTATATTTGTTGGGGGAAGTACTTTTATAGTGGCGGAGGTGGTCTGATGTATAAAAAATTTCAAAATTTCAAGGATTCCAATAAAACTAAAATTTATTTTTTCATTAAATCTAAATGATTTTCCTGTAAATCTCGTAAATAAAACTTTTCTATAATACTTAAAGTGAGTGTTTTACTTTTAGGACTTTGAATATAAGGGCACTAAAATTCCCAAAAATCAACTTTTACCTTTAGAACAACTATAATTCATTTCAATTGTTTATGTAATTTAAAAACTTTGGTATGAATAGCAAAATTAAATACTCAAACGACAAGTATACAGCATTTTCAAACACTTTACGACAAAGGGTAAACGATTACTTTGAAACTCGCAAATTATCGAAATTCGGAAATCCGACCATGGTGTTGAAAACCATTTTTATGGTTTCTCTGTATTTTATACCTTATTTATTAATGATAACAGGAATTGTATCTAATCCTGTCGCAATTTTTGGCATATGGGTATTCATGGGATTTGGTATGGCCGGAATTGGTTTGTCAGTGATGCACGATGCCAATCATGGCTCCTATTCAAAGCACTCGAAAGTAAATAAATACATGAGTTATTTTCTGGATGTTATTGGCGGAAATTCAGCAAATTGGAAGATTCAACATAATGTACTGCATCATTCTTACACCAATATTGATGATGCCGATGAGGATATTAATATCAGTAATTTAATGCGTTTTTCACCACATCAGAAAAGGTACAAAATTCACCGGCTTCAATACATTTATGCATGGTTTCTTTATAGCCTGATGACCTTGAGCAGGCTTATGTGGACTGATATTTCTCAGGTATACAGGTTCAATAAAAGAGGACTTACGAGTACTCAAAATAAATCGTTTAAATCTTTGGTGATTGAACTTACCTTAACAAAATTTATCTATATATCTTATATTCTGGTTCTTCCTCTTATTTTTGTTCATATCCCTTGGTGGCATACAGTGCTGTTTTTTCTGGCAATGCATTTAATAGCCGGATTTATTTTGGCATCCATCTTTCAACCTGCACATGTTATGCCTATATCTCATTATCCGTTGCCTGACGGGGATGGAAATATCGAAAACAGCTGGACAATTCATCAACTGGCCACTACGACCGATTTTGCTCCATCAAGCAGAATTTTTACCTGGTTTGTTGGAGGACTTAATTATCAGATTGAGCATCATTTGTTTCCTAATATATGTCATGTTCACTACCGAAGCATTTCTAAAATTGTAAAACAGACTGCAAAAGATTTTAATATCGGGTATAATGAGCAATCTAATTTTATTAAAGCGCTATACAACCATGGTAAAATGCTATACTATCTGGGTAAGTATGATAATGTTAAACCAATTGTTGTGAAATTCAAGGAAAACTAAAAGATTATTCCCCTTAATTTCAATATATTTTCGTGTGGATGAAAAAATTGTCATTTACAAAATCTACTGTTAAACAGGTCGATTTTAGAGGAGCTTAAAAAAGCTGCATTTCCATCAACTCTAAAAACAGGTCGCCGCTATGCGGCATTTTCAATGAAATCTGAAACGGGAATTTTCATCCACCCATTTAATTCAATTTGCTTCCCTTTATTTCCCTTTATTTCCCTTTATTTCAATTTATTCAATTTTATTTCTCTTTATTTCAATATACTTCAATATATTTCTTCATCGGTATATGATAAACTCAGAAAAGATTTAAATTTGATTTTTTAACTATTCGCTGGTGAAACTGTCATGCACAATATTATCATTGTCGAATCAATTGAACGCTAGTTATGAATGTTTTATTAGCCCTATAAATATAAATTACAATCTATGAATTCTAATCAATATATGGCTTTCGATCTTGGTGCAGGCAGCGGACGAGCTATTGCCGGTACATACTCTAACGGAAAAGTAAGTCTTCAGGAAATATCACGCTTCTCAAGTGAAATGATTAACGTGTTGGGTCATTATCACTGGGATATATACCGGTTGTACGATTTATTAAAAGATAGTTTGAAAACTGTTGCGCTGAAAAGTGATTTTAAACCGGTTTCTATTGGAATAGATACCTGGGGAGTCGATTACGGATTATTGGCCGAAGATGGTTCAATTTTGGAAATACCATATGCTTACCGCGATTCACGCACCGATGGAGCCATGGAAGAATTTTTCAAACTGATTCCGCGTGAGAAAGTGTACCGGCTCACAGGCATTCAATTTATGCAGTTAAATACTCTTTTTCAGTTGTATGCAGCAAAGCGTGATAATCTTTCGATTATGAAACTTGCCACCGATCTGCTTTTTATTCCCGATTTGCTCAATTACCTTTTCACCGGAAAGAAAACATCGGAGTTTACTTTTGCTACAACATCGCAACTATTCAACCCTGCTAAAATGGCTTGGGAGGTCGAATTATTCGATGCCCTTGGAATTTCCATGTCCATCATGCAAAAGATTGTGATGCCCGGAACCTCTATTGGAGAGTTGGCGGGAAATGTTTGTCAGGAAACCGGAATTAACGGAATACCTGTTATAGCAGTGGCCTTGCATGATACAGGTTCGGCTATCGCTGCCGTTCCCGCAGAAGGTAAAAACTGGGCATATCTTAGTTCGGGCACATGGTCGCTTATGGGTATTGAACTGGATAAACCTCTTATTTCGGAGAAAACGATGGCATTAAACTTTACCAACGAGGGTGGGGTAGAAGGTACATTCCGGTTTTTGAAGAATATTACAGGCATGTGGCTATTGCAACAAAGCAAGAAGGAATGGGCATCTAAAAAAGATTATAGCTATGAGGATCTGGTTGAGATGGCAAAAAATCAGAAACCGTTCCGTTGTTTTGTTGATTCCGATGCCCGCGAATTAATGAACCCATCTAATATGCCTGATGAAATTCGTTCCTACTGCAAAAAAACAGGCCAATATGTTCCTCAGAGCGAGGGCGAAATTGTTCGTTGTATCTTTGATAGTTTGGCATTGAAATATCGTAACGTACTCGACCAGTTGAAACAAGTTTCGCCATTTCCAATCGAAAAATTGTACGTAATAGGCGGAGGGTCGAAAAATCAATTTTTATGTCAACTTACTGCCAACGCTTTAGGAATAACGGTGGTTGCAGGACCTGCAGAGGCAACAGCTCTTGGAAACATCATGGTACAGGCAATGGCAATGGGCCATGTAAAATCGTTGTCGCAAATTCGCGAAGTCATTCGCAATTCAGTTGATTGTGTTACCTATTACCCTGAAGAGTCTAGTATTTGGGAGAATGCTTATATTGATTATTTGGCTGCATTAAACCATTAAGAAATCAAAAAATTATGATGCGTCTTTATTATAAAGGTCAAAATACAGTCATTAAAACTACATCGATTCTGCCTATCGACAGTACCAAAAAATTATTATGGGTCGATTTGCAGAATCCACTTATTGAGGAGATTGCTGAAATTGAAAGGTTATTTGAAATTAATATACCATCGCGGCTTCAACAGGAGGAAATTGAATTGAGTTCGCGATATACCGAAACGGACGATTATATTATTGCCAATTCGAATTTCATACAGTTCCATGCGAATAATCAATACGAAAACGTTCATGTTTCGTTTTTGGTTAAAGAAGATCTTCTTATAACTTACCGCGAAGCATCCCTGCAATCATTTGCCGAATGTGTAAGTAAAATTAGAACGAATCCCAAGACATTTGTAAATGGGAAAATGATTCTTCTGGCCATTTTCGAAACAAGAGTAGACATTGATGCTGACCTTATCGAGTCTTTTTCAAAACAGATATCAGGCATCAGCAAGCAATTATCAGAAGGCAATAACGAGAATTCCAGTGTGCTTAAACAGATTGCGGCATTGCAGGAAACAACCATGCAACTTCGCGCTAACATCATCGACAAACAACGTGTAACTTCTTCCATGTTAAAGAGTCAGGAATTCAACGCCGAAGAAAAGGACCGTCTCCGTATTCTAATCAAGGACATTAACTCACTGGTTGAACATACAAATTTTTTGTTCGAACGGCTTGAATATCTTCAGAACACCATTTTGGGTCTTGTAAACACAGAACAAAATAAAATAATTAAATTGTTTACAGTAGTAGCAGTAATTTTTATGCCACCTACACTCATTGCCAGCATGTATGGCATGAATTTTAAGTATATTCCTGAACTTGATTGGAAAATTGGATATCCTTTGGCAATCCTTTTAATGATAGGATCATCAGTTATAATATTATTTATTTTTCGAAAGAAAAAATGGTTGTAGTGGTTTGATAAATGGAGTAGAACCCGATTAGTCTGAAATCTTATTTAATTTTTTTCTCTTGGAATCATTATCTTTGACCCCACTTATTCGGGTGGAAAAGCAATTGAATGCCTGAAATAGGCAATTATATTAAGTTTAATCAGTTTATTAAAATATGATGAAGAAAATAAGTATTGTATTGGCCGTCGTTCTTTTTTCGGTATTAGCCGTAAACGCACAGGCACCTCTCGGCAAAGGTGGGAAACAGTTAAATGCGGGTATAGGTTTTTCGGGTTGGGGAGTACCTTTTTATGTTGGTCTCGATTTTGGTGTTCATAAGGATATTTCCCTCGGATTGGAAGGCTCTTTCAGATCATACTCCGATAATTGGAATAAATATAACTATTCGCATAACATATTCGGGTTTTCAGGTAATGCCAATTACCATTTTAACACCATTTTGGAAATTCCTCACAATTGGGATTTCTATGCAGGATTGAACATTGGATTTTACATTTGGTCATCTCCTTCAGGTTATGATGGCTCCCACAGTTCGGGATTAGACCTTGGCGGGCAGATTGGCGGACGATATTTTATCAACAATAAATTCGGGTTAAACCTCGAATTTGGTGGAGGTAATGCCTTTTCAGGAGGAAAATTTGGCATTACGGTTAAATTATAGAGAATTAAGAGTTGAGATTTCTTAATAGCCGCCTGCTTTAGCTGGCGGAACGAATTGAAAATTTAATTTGGCTTTAGCCAAAACATAAAAAATATTTTAGCTAAAGTTTTAAATATGAGCGTAATTAATTTCGTTGGTTAAAGCCAACGGCTATTCGGCTATTAATTCGTATTATAAACACTTTTAAAACATTTTCAAAAGACCAAAAGAACATAATCTTCTTTTGGTCTTTTTTGGTTTTATGATGTTTTAAGAGGATAGAGCCATGAGCTGGTTAAGTTCCGATGATATGTCGTCTATATAAAAACAGGCTGAACCTGTAAAGATATATTCGGCGCAGGTATAGCCTAAGCCGAACGGAGAGCCAGAATATACCATCAGATAAACAGAAAATTTTATAGTAAATAATTATCTAATTGAAAATCTCATTAAATTGCCTAACAAAATCTTAAAACTATAATATCAATACCATGAGAAGAATTATTGCCTATTTTTCGATGATAACCATCATTGTTTTTTTTGCCTCTTGTAAGTCTCATCAAACACAAGAATCTGATGCACTTGCATCTCACATTGATTCGACTATTAAACCCGCTGATGATTTTTTTCAGTTTGCGAACGGGAAATGGTTTAAGGCAAACGCCATTCCGGCAAGCGAACAAAGCAACGGCTTGTGGCAATTGATTCAGGATACCATCAATGCTCAAATCCGCAATATTTGTGAATCATCTGCCAATCTGACTCATGTCGAAAAAGGAAGCAATAAACAGAAGATCGGCGACTTCTTTTACTCCGGTATGGATAGTGTCACTCTCAACAAGAATGGCATTTCTGATTTAAAGTCCGACTTTGAAATGATTGATGGGATAAAAGATGCAAGCGGGTTGATGAAGGCAGCATCATATATTCATATTATTGCCGGTTCTCCCATGTTTGGTTTTGGCCTTGGGCAGGATGACAAATTAAGCAATAAGTATGCTTTAAATATTTCACAGGGTGGGCTAAGTCTTCCCGACAGAAGGTTTTATTTCGATACGGATGCTCGTGCAGTAACCATCCGCCAAAAGTTTGCCGAACATCTATATCATATTTTTAAGATAATTGGGTACGATGATGTAAAAGCCAAACAATCTGCCGAAAACCTGATAAAACTGGAAATAGCGATGGCCAAAGCATCGCGTAAGCTTGAAGATACTCGTGATCCCGTAAAAAATTACAACAAACTTTCGTTTAAAAATTTATCAGAAACTACTCCAAATCTCGATTGGATTGTTTTCATAAAAGGTGTTGGTTTGCAGAGTGTGGATACTGTAATAGTTGGTCAACCCGAGTATTTATTGGCCTTAAACGGTTTGGTAATAACGTTACCACTTGCTAGTTGGAAAGATTACCTGAAGTATCATTTGGTGCGGGGACTCTCCCGGTATCTCGACGACAAAACATATCTTGAATCATTTAGTTTCTACTCATCAGTACTTCGTGGTGTAAAAGAACCAAAACCACGATGGAAAAGAGTGGTGGAGCAAACTGACAACATGTTGGGCGAATTAATAGGACAGGTTTATGTAGTTGAATACCTCCCGAAAGGAACCAAAGATAAACTTTTCGAAATTGGTAATGCCATAAAATTGGT
>JANXXY010000016.1 GCA_025350365.1 Bacteroidales bacterium
TTTATTTTTAATATTGAATTATGAGACATACTATTTTAGGAGCAGGAGGTTCAATAGGTAATTCTCTAACCTATGAATTATTAAAAACTAACGAGATTGTTCGACTTGTTTCCAGAAGTAATTATTCCATTCCGGGCACGGAATCGTTTAAAGCTGATATAAACTCGTATTCTGAAACATTAAACAGTATTAAGGACTCAGATATTGTTTATTTATGTGCCGGATTGGCATACAATTCAAAGGTATGGGCGGATTTATGGCCAAAGATTATGCAGAACACCATAGACGCATGCAAAAAAGTAAATGCTAAATTGATTTTTTTTGATAATGTTTACATGTATGGTAAAGTAAATGGGAAGATGACGGAATCTACTCCCTATAATCCATGTAGCAAAAAAGGTGAAATTCGTGCTAAAATTGCAGTTCTTTTAGAAAACGAGATGAAGCAGAAAAACTTAGATGCAATCATTGCCAGATCTGCAGATTTTTATGGTCCGTATGCTACAAAAACCAGTATGCTGCATATTTTGGAAATCGACAAATTAATGAATGGTAAAAGTGCGCAATGGATGGTTGACGTTACAAAATCACATTCTTTTAGCTATACGATTGATTGTGCAAAGGGGCTTAAATTACTTTCAGGCAGTGATGAATCGTTTAATCAAATATGGCATCTGCCAACATATAATCCAGCCCCTGACGGGAAAACATATATTGAATTAATTGCAAAAGAATTAGGAGTTGATCCTAAATATACTGTTCTAAAAAAATGGATGATTAAAATGTTCGGATTCGTAAATAAAACGGTTGATGAATTATACGAGATGCTTTATCAAAGTGAATTTGATTACCATTTTGATTCATCAAAATTCAACAAGGGTTTTGATTTTAAACCGACAACATATGAAACTGGGATCCATGAAACAATAGAGTTTCTTAAAAGTGCTAAAAATAAATAATATGTTGAAGAAAGCTGGATTATTTTTATTGCTATTGTTTTTTGTGCCTGCAATTTTTGCTCAATATATTAACAGCGTTGATGGAACCAAAATTTCCGTTGATTCTTTGAAACTGAAAATAGAATACCTAATGTCGACTGCTAATGTTTCAGGCGTTTGTATTTCAGTATTCAATAGTAATAAGCTTGTGTATACCAGTGTATTCGGACTTGCAAATGTCCCTAAAAAGGAATCTCTTAAACCGTCAACCGTACTTTATGGGGCATCGTTCGCCAAGGAGGTATTTGCATATATCGTGATGCAATTAGTGCAGGAAAACCAAATCGACCTGGATAAACCGCTTGTAGAATACCTTTCCAAACCATTGATTGATTATAAGATAAATGGATGGAACAGAGGTTACCAACAGTTGGCAAACGATGACCGTTACAAAAAGATTACAGGACGAATGTGTCTAAATCATACTACAGGTTTTCCCAATTGGCGATGGTTTGAAGCTGACAAAAAGCTGAAAATTAAATTTGAACCTGGGTCACGATACAGTTAATCAGGTGAAGGGATATACCTCTTACAATTTGTAATCGAACAAATAACAGGGAAAGACTATGAAATTATTTCACAGGAACGGGTTTTTAAACCATTGAAAATGATAAATACAAGTAACGTGTGGCAAAATCGTTTTGATGATAATTTATGTTACGGACACAATGCAAAAGGAGAGCCATACGAGTTAATGAAATGGAAGGAAGCCAGCTCTATGAGCACAACCTTAGATGATTTCACTAAATTTTATTCCGCTCTTATATCAAGTAAAGGATAAAGGCATCGCAATTATTATCATGACAAATAATGACAATGGCGAAAGTATTTTTAAAGAGCTTTTAGCCACCGCTATTGGAGACACATTTACTCCCTGGCGTTGGGAGAATTATATCCCTTATAAGTAAATTAACTATTTGAAAACAATAATTTACGGGCTTTTTTTACTTGATATTTTTCTTTTGTTCTCGATCCCTGATTTTGCATCTCATAAATTATCATTGAATCCTGTATCTTTGTTTCACCAAAAGGCAACATGGAAACAGACTTATCTATCAAACACCGGAAGATTATACATATTGATATGGATGCTTTTTATGCATCTGTTGAACAACGTGATAATCCCTTTTATCAAGGAAAACCGATTGTAGTTGGCGGTTTTCCA
>JANXXY010000292.1 GCA_025350365.1 Bacteroidales bacterium
GTAAAAGTTATAAAAAAAAATCCCCAATTTCTTAATCCAATCTTAATATCATCTTAATGCAGATTTAATTAAACTCTTCATTCGCTTGTGTATTTTTGGTTCAAATTAAATTGTTCAAAGACGCTGCCTAAATAGTTATCAATAGTCTTTGAAAAATACAAACCCAATTAAAATTCAAATTTATGACAGCCATTGAATTTAATCACCAGCTGCTGACCCTAGAAGATAAATTAATCCGTTTTGCATATACTTTAACGTATAACAGGGAGGTTGCAAAAGATTTAGTACAGGATACCATGTTAAAAGCTATCACTTATAGGGCGCAGTTCCGAATTGATACCAACTTGAAAGCATGGGCTTATACCATTATGAAGAATACTTTTATCAATAATTACAGAAAAAATAACCGACACAAGACCGTTTTCGATAATACCCCTAACTTATTTTATCTTAGCTATACGAAGGAAGCGGGAGACGTTTCCGCCGAATCGGTTTGTTCTGCAAAAGAGATTCAAAAAGTAATTGATAATTTGGATGATGATTTGAAAATCCCATTCAAGTTGCATATTGAAGGTTTTAAATATAAAGAGATAGCTGAAAAGCTTGACTTAAAAATAGGCACAGTTAAGAGTCGTATTTTCTTTTCAAGAAAAAAGTTAATGGACTTACTGGAATCGACCCCTTTTTGACATTTAATATTTTAGCTATAAAACTTTAAATGAGTTGTTCGTTGTTAATTTTTAATTTTATAATTTGTTAATATCCCTTTTAACTGCCGGAACTTAAAACGTTTAAAAAATAACCGAGAGAATTAGTATTGAGTTAGTAGTTGTTAATTTAGGTAAGGTTATGTCGTGACGACATGACCTTACTAATTTACAAACATTCCATTGCACCATACCTCTTAATACTCGGTTACTGCATGTTTAAGGCAATCTTAATTTATTCCTTATATTTTAAGTTTTTAAACATAAAAAACTCACGTTACTTATTCTCATACAATGCGATAGGTGCACAAGTACAGATAAGGTTTCGGTCACCAAAAGCATCGTCAATTCTACTTACCGTGGGCCAAAACTTATTTTCTCTAATCCATTCGAGCGGAAATGCCGCTTGTTCCCTACTATATTCGTGGCTCCAGTCACTTTCTAGCAGTACTTCGTTAGTATGAGGAGCATTTTTCAGCATATTATCTTTCCGGTCTGTCCTATTTTGAGAAATATCCTTAATTTCTCCATGAATGGAAATCATTGTTTCGACGAACCGGTCAAGCTCTTGTAATGATTCACTTTCAGTTGGCTCAATCATAAGAGTGCCATGCACTGGAAATGAAAGCGTAGGTGCATGAAAGCCATAGTCCATAAGTCGTTTGGAAATATCAGTTTCTGTAATTTCCGAGATTGATTTAAACGATCTGCAATCAAGAATCATTTCATGGGCAACAAACCCATTAGTTCCGGTATATAGTAGATTATAATAATCTTTAAGACAGGCTGCAAGATAATTAGCGTTGAGTATGGCATATTTCGTTGCATTTGTAAGGCCTTCGCTTCCAAGCATTTTACAGTACGCATGAGAAATTGATAATATGCTGGCACTTCCAAATGGTGCAGCAGAAACAGCGTGCACACCTTTCGTTCCTCCGGTCTTAATAAGTGGATGATTTGGAAGGTATGGCGCTAATTGTTTGGTTACTGCAATTGGTCCCATACCAGGGCCGCCGCCTCCGTGAGGAATAGCAAATGTTTTATGCAGATTTAGATGGCACACATCTGCTCCAATAATGGCGGGATTAGTGAGACCAACCTGAGCATTCATATTGGCTCCATCCATGTACACCAAACCACCGTGTTGATGAATAATTTCGGCCATTTCCTTAATGTCCGGTTCGAAAACTCCATGTGTTGAAGGGTAAGTTACCATAAAACCCGCCAAATTATCCTTATGTTTTTCGGCTAATTCTTTCAACAGATCAATACGGATATTTCCCCGTTCATCACAGGCGACTACTTCTATTTTCATGCCGGCCATAGCGGCACTGGCCGGGTTAGTTCCATGTGCCGATGATGGAATTAATACCACGTTGCGATGACCCTGATTATTCTGCCGATGATATTCCATAATTACTATCAGTCCGGTAAATTCACCTGCTGCACCCGAATTTGGTTGAAATGAAACGGCATTGAAGCCTGTAATTACTTTTAAATAATTTTCAAGTTCGGATACCAATTGGTAGTAACCTTCGGCCTGATTGGAGGGTACAAAGGGATGAATATCCCCAAATTCAGGCCAGCTCAACGCAAACAATTCAGTGGCTGCATTCAGTTTCATCGTGCAGGACCCAAGTGAAATCATTGAATGTGTGAGAGAAATATCCTTGCGCTCAAGTTTTTTTATATACCTCATCATTTCAGTTTCGCAATGGTATTTATGGAACACTTCCATTTGTAGAAACTCACTATGACGATTATATTTTGGCTCGAAAGAAAGTTTATTTTCTAATTCCGAAACTGATACGGCACTTTTCCCTGCTGCCTCAGCAAATACTGAGACCAGATCGTTAATATCCTGAATACCGGTGGTTTCGTCAATGCTAATTCCAATATGCGACGAATCAACAATTCGCATGTTGATTTCTTTCCTTACAGCAAGTTTATCAATTTTGGCGCTGTCGATATCCGTTGGTAATTTAATCAGTAAAGTATCGAAAAAACTCTTGTTTAGCTGTGTATAGCCAATTTTTTGAATCGCGTGTGCTAAAATTGAGGCTTTCAGGTGTATATTGGTGGCAATATTTTTTAAACCCTCGGGGCCATGATAAACGGCATACATACCTGCCATTGTTGCCAAAAGTGCCTGAGCAGTGCATATATTGGAAGTAGCCCGTTCACGTTTTATGTGTTGTTCGCGGGTTTGAAGAGCCATACGCAAAGCTCTTTTTCCTCTGATATCAACTGAAACACCAATAATTCGACCTGGCAGATTACGTTTAAACTCTTCTCTGGTAGCAAAATAGGCCGCATGAGGACCTCCATAACCCATAGGTATACCGAAGCGTTGCGAAGTGCCAAAAACTATGTCAGCGCCCCATTCTCCGGGAGGGGTTAAAAGAGTAAGTGAAAGTAAATCGGCAGCCACACCAACCATTATTTCGGACTGGTGTACCTTTTCTACAAGACTTTTATAATCGCGTATCTCACCATTAACATCCGGATATTGAATTAAAATACCACAGGTTTTATCGTCAAAAGTATAATTGAAAATATCCGTAAATACCAATTCTATTTCCAATGCTTTTGCCCTGGAAATTAATACATCTAATGTTTGCGGAAACATTTTTTTATCGACAATAATGCGATTAGCCCCGTTTTTTACAGCCTTACGTGAGCGGGAATTGAACATCATGATCATGGCTTCGGCAGCAGCTGTGGCTTCATCAAGCAACGAGGCATTGGCAATGTCCATCCTTGTTAACTCAACTATAACGGTTTGGTAATTTAGCAAAGCTTCCAATCTGCCTTGCGAAATTTCAGCCTGATAAGGGGTGTATGAAGTATACCAGCTTGGATTCTCCAGGATATTTCGCTTAATCACCGATGGGAATATGGTGTTGTAATATCCCAGACCAATGAATGTGCGGAAAATTTTATTTTTTGAAGCAATTATTTTTAGCTCTTTTAGATATTCGTATTCATTCAGGGGTTCCGGTAAATCAAGAGGTTTGGGTAACCTTATTTTCTCGGGTACTGTCTTATCAATTAACTCATCCAGAGTTTTAACTCCGATTTTCTGTAACATTTGTGCTATTTCCTGATCGCGGGGACCAATGTGCCTTGAACTAAAATTAGAATTAAACATATATTATTTCATAGATATATAACAAAAAAGTCAGGCAAAAATATAGTTTTTTCGATTGTAAATACATGACTTTAGGCAAGAAAAGGATTCGATAATGCTTCTTCGTGAATGGTGGTGAAAGGTCCATGACCCGGATAAACAATGGTATCGGGAGGCAATGACATTAGTTTGGAAAAAATGCTGTTCATAAGTTGATCATAACTTCCTCCCGGAAGATCGGTTCGTCCAATACTTCCTTTAAACAGTGCATCCCCAACAATAACAAAATTTTGTTCGGGACTGTATAAAGCAATACTGCCAATAGAATGCCCGGGAACAACTAAAACTTTTAATGTTGAACTGCCAAAAACAAGGTCTTTTCCTTCTTCCAAAAAATTAGTTACTGCCGGTGGTTCTTCAACATCAAACCCAAAGATAATACCGTGTTTTTTGGCTTCCGACAATAATTTAAAATCACCGCTGTTAGCCCAGATTTCGGGTTTATATTTATTACTCAGATAAGCGTTGCCAAGCACATGATCTACATGACAGTGAGTGTTTACAATTTTTACCAGATTTAATTTATTGCTTGAAATATAGTTGTCAACTATCGATTTTTCTTCAGGCGAATAACATCCGGCATCGATAATAATGCATTCGCCGGTTTGATCGCTTAAAATGAATGTGTTTTCCTGAAATGCGTTGAATACAAAAGATTTAATGTTTATCATATAAGTTTTAATAAATTCTTCCTTTTAGAAAGGGAACAAATATAAATGATCCATGTTCAGTTTTTTGGTTTTCCTCGTCGGAAACTTTTTCGATAAGAGTCATTTTTTGAGATGTAGAGCTGCCAACAGGCATCACCAGTCTTCCTTGAATTTTCAACTGATTTAAAAGTTTTTGTGGAATCTCCGGTCCACCGGCTGTTACTATAATTTTATCAAAAGGAGCATATGCTGGAATTCCTTCGTAACCATCGCCAAAGAAAAATTTTGGTTTGTATCCAAGTTTTGATAGAATCGGTTGCGATTTTAAAAACAATTCTCGCTGGCGTTCAACCGTGTAAACTATGGCTCCTAGTTCAATTAATACAGCACACTGATAACCAGAGCCAGTTCCTACTTCAAGCACTTTGTCCATTTTTTTTATATCCAGCAATTGGGTTTGGAAAGCTACAGTATAAGGTTGTGAAATGGTCTGACCGGCTCCAATAGGAAAAGCCTGGTCTTTATATGCGAAATTAATAAATCCACTATCCATGAAAACATGCCGTGGAACCCGATTGATCGCTTCCAAAACCTCGTTATTTGTAATTCCTTTGCTGCGAAGCTCTTCAATCAATTTACGCCTGAGACCTTTATGCCTAAATGTATCATTAATGTTCATTGCCGAAATATCGCCATTTTTTTTCGACTGCAAAACTAACGTTATCAACAAAATATTTGTTCCGCTGTAATAATATTTTTATATATAGTCCAATTTGCTTTCTTTGCATATATTCTATTCTTAATGTTGAGGAAAATCTTAGCTTTTAAAAAACTTTACATCTTTTCAGATTTATTAGCTGCTGCTATTGTGTGGACGCTATTTTATATCTACCGGAAGGTTATTATCGAATCCTATATATTTGAATCCCCAATACCCTTGCAGTTAGGGATAAAGTTTTTGATTAGCATTTTTCTCATTCCTATTTTCTGGCTGCTTATTTATTATTTTACTGGGTATTATAACAATATTCCACGAAAAACCCGACTTGAGGACGTTGTTAATACATTGATACATTCTGTTATTGGAGTGTCTTTGCTTTTTTTTATTGTAATTCTTGATGATACAATTGCTTCATACAAGACTTATTATCAATCTCTATTTGTTTTGTTTTTGCTTCAGTTCTTTATAGTTCTAGCATTTCGACTCTTGGTTACCTCCGCAGTGATACATCAGAAAATAAAAGGGAAAATTTGGTTCCGTACACTTTTTGTTGGCAGGGCAGAGATGGTTTTCCAGTTATGGAAAGAATTAAATACAAAATATATTGGACATGGACATATTGTGTTAGGATACATTCCTGTTAATAACGGAGAGAATATTGAATTTTCAGAGATGCCTGAATTAGGTACAATCAACGATTTACATGAAATCATTATTGAGCAGAACATAGATGATGTTATCATTGTTTTAAATGAAAGTGATGGTAATATCTTAAAAATGGTTATGAAATCAATAAATTCGTCCAACGTAATAGTTAAGGTAAACCCTGAACTCTATTCATTGGTCAAAGGGAATATTAATATTTCTTCTCTCTTTCAATATCCTCTTATTCAAATAAATAACTACCTTTTATCGCCAGTGCAGGTGGCTGTTAAAAAAGCAATTGACATTTTCATATCCATTGTAGGGATTGTATTATCTCTGCCCATATGTGTTGTTTTGTGTATCCTTATAAAACTTACTTCTAAAGGATCCATTCTATATTCGCACGAAAGAATTGGAAGGTTTGGAAAGCCTTTTTATCTTTATAAATTTCGATCGATGTATAGTAATGCTGAAGAAAATGGCCCTCAGTTAGCCACTAAAAATGATATCAGAATTACATCTATTGGGAAATTTATGAGAAGGTTAAGGCTCGATGAAATTCCCAATTTAATTAATGTTTTAAAAGGAGATATGTCTCTCGTGGGTCCCCGACCCGAAAGGAGATTTTATATTGATCAAATCGTAGAACTGACTCCTGAGTATAAGCAATTGCTTAAGGTTAAACCGGGTGTAACATCTTGGGGCCAAGTTAAATATGGATATGCCGAAAATGTAAATGAAATGATCCGGCGTATGCGTTATGATTTGCTTTATATAGAAAACATATCTATTTATGTTGATATCCAAATACTAGCGCGAACAATTATAATAGTATTTCAGGGAAAAGGAGTGTAACGGGTCAGATAAGTCCTGCGTCAATGGCTATAAGAATATCTTCAATAACCTGATCTTCCCCTGAGGCATCGTATTTGGTTTTAAGATTCGACCCGAATAGACGTGCCATCGTTTGCCAGAAAACCGCCGAAAAAGTGCCACGCAATTCTTTTACAAGTTCATATGATGTTTGTCCCGTTTCGCGATCGATAAGTTTTATAAGAAGTCGCCCTTGATTGATGGTAAGATTTTTTAATTCTTCTTCAAACTGAGCTCTTATTTCTTTTTCAGTTTGTTTCGTAAATTCTTTCCGTTCTTTCTCAGTTTTTAATGTGAGAAAGCGTTGGTTCATTAAGTTAAGTTTGTATTTTGCCATCTTGGCATAAGGATATACTTTTTTCAGATTATAGACCAAACGATTAAATTTACGTTCTTCGCGTTTGGTTTGAAAAACAGGTTTAGGTTTATTGGCTGTATCCGCAAATATGTCAATATCATTCATATAGGAGATAATAATGGTATCTCCATTTTCAATTTTGGCATGTACTTTAATTCTTCCTGAGGTATCGGTGTTTATTTGACTCCTTAATGAAGCTATCGAACATGTTAGCCCTAAAAATATGAAAAAAAGCTGCCTGATCATGTCCACATAATATCTTTATGCAATAAAATCACGTTTATTTTTTGGTAAAACCTTCTACAAAGATCGCAATCATAAAACGAGTTTCAAAGCGGAAAATTTATCAATACTGGAAATCTACGCACGTTAAGTTTCCGGTTGTTCCTGCAAATTTGCTATACCGATCGATGCGAGTGATCACAAAAGGGTTGTATTTTGCTTTTGCCACAACGGCAAAGCTTTATTGAATCACCTGTAGGAATGATGTTTCCCTGGGGGTCTTTTAAAATAAAATTTCCTTTTACCTTTAACGATGCTCCTGGCTTAAAAGTAAATTCGGCTACATATAATTTTGAGGTGTCTTCCATTATTTTTTTTCATTAACCTTCAAATGCTATTTTTCTATGTGTACCGTCACAAAATGGCATATTATTCGATGCGCCACATCTGCAAAACGAAGTAATTGAATACGTTTTATATTCTTTCCCATCGTTATCGGTAAGTTTAATTTTACCCGTTACAACTAAAGGGCCATCTTTCATTATCTGAATTTCAACCGGATGAAGAATTGTAGCCTCCACTTGTTTGGTTATTGTAGAGGGATCAATGCTATTATCATCGTTCCATTTAAAGGTGAGTGCATCTGTTGGACATTTATTCACCATTTCAATAATTTTTTCAGATGATGCCCCGTTTATATTTATCCATGGTCGGTTGCGTGGGTTAAATACTTCCGTTAGCTGCGTATAACATGTTGTGGCATGAATGCATTTTTTTGGTTGCCAATATACGGTGATTTTTCCGTTAGAATATTCTCTGTTGTTACTTTCCATTGTTCAGTATTTTCAAGGGTAGTACAAAATTAAACGAAAAAAGTTCAGGTGCAATTATCAAGTTTTTTAAATCACTTAGGTTGTAAGATATGGCAAGGATGCTTTATTTAATGATTTAAAATAAATATTTATTGATAATTGCTACTGACCGACTAAAATAATAAAATTCTTCGCTTTGCTCAGAATTACAAACGTTTATGTTAGTTTTTAGTCGGAGGGGGTG
>JANXXY010000118.1 GCA_025350365.1 Bacteroidales bacterium
CCCAATGTAACCGGAGTACTTCATATGGGCCACATGCTTAACAATACCATTCAGGATGTATTGGTTCGCCGTGCCCGGATGCAGGGGAAAAATGCCTGTTGGGTGCCAGGCACCGATCATGCATCGATTGCTACCGAAGCTCGTGTTGTAAATAAACTGGCTGGCGAAGGTATCAGGAAAACCGATTTAACCCGCGAGAAATTTCTGGAACATGCATGGGAATGGACTCATAAGCATGGTGGAATTATTCTTGAACAATTAAAAAAACTTGGAGCTTCCTGTGATTGGGATCGCACCTGTTTTACTATGGATCCTGAGCGGTCAGAAAGTGTGATTCAGGTTTTTACCGATCTTTATAATAAAGGGTTAATCTACCGCGGCGTAAGGATGGTAAACTGGGACCCTAAGGCTCAAACCGCTGTATCGGATGAGGAAGTAAATCACAAAGAAGTAAATAGTAAACTTTACTATGTTCGTTACAAAATTGCAGGTAGCGACAAGTACATCGTTATTGCCACCACGCGTCCTGAAACCATTCTGGGCGATACGGCAGTTTGTGTGCATCCAAATGATGAACGTTACCAGTTTCTCAGCGGAAAGAAAGTTTTTGTTCCACTTATTAACCGCGAAGTACCGGTAATTTTCGACGAATATGTCGACCGTGAGTTTGGTACTGGTGTTCTAAAAGTGACACCTGCCCATGATATTAACGACTACGAGCTGGGTCAGAAATATCATCTGGAAACTATTGACATTTTTAACGACAATGGAACCCTTAATGAAAAAGCTGTTTTATTTGTTGGAGAGGATCGGTTTGTAGTACGCAAGAAGATTGTGGAACAACTCACAGCCCTCGATCAGATTGAGAAAATTGAAGATTACATTAATAAAGTAGGCTTTTCCGAACGCACCGATGCGGTTATCGAACCTAAGCTTTCGATGCAATGGTTTTTAAAGATGAAAAATCTTGCTCAACCAGCTTTGGAAAATGTAATGAATGACACCATTCAGCTTTATCCGGCAAAATTCAAGAATACATACCGTCATTGGATGGAGAATGTGAATGACTGGTGTCTTTCGCGTCAACTTTGGTGGGGACATCGTATTCCGGCATATTATATTGATGATACATTCCAGTTTGTAGTAGCTGCTACTGAAGCAGAAGCTTTGAACCTGGCTCGCGAAAAAACCGGGAATAATAACCTAACCATCGCCAACCTTCATCAGGACGAGGATGTGCTTGATACATGGTTCTCCTCGTGGTTATGGCCCATTTCCGTATTCGACGGGATTCGCAAACCCGATAATGCCGACATTAATTATTATTATCCAACCGATGATCTCGTGACTGCCCCGGAAATTCTTTTTTTCTGGGTGGCCCGCATGATTATCGCTGGTTATGAATACCGTAAGGACAAACCCTTCAAAAACGTTTACCTTACCGGGATCGTTCGCGATAAGTTGGGCAGAAAAATGTCGAAATCGCTCGGCAACTCACCCGATCCGCTCGATTTGATTGAAAAATACGGAGCCGATGGTGTTCGCGTGGGGATGCTATTGTGTTCCCCTGCCGGTAACGACTTGCCTTTTGATGAAAACTTAACAGAGCAGGGACGAAATTTCAGTAACAAAATATGGAATGCCTTCCGGTTAGTGAAATCGTGGGAGATTGATTCTTCTATTGTCCAACCGAAGGCATCAGTAATAGCCATCGATTGGTTTAATTGTATGCTCAATAAAACCATCGCTGAGGTTGATGATCAGTTCGAAAAATATCGTATCTCCGAGGCATTAATGCTGGAATATAAATTGTTTTGGGATGAGTTTTCGTCATGGTATCTCGAAATGGTGAAACCAGCTTATCAACAACCCATTGATGCAAAAACGTTTGAGGCCACTATCGGATTTTTCGATAAGCTGCTTAGGTTATTACATCCATTTACACCATTTATTACCGAAGAAATATGGCATTATCTGGACGAACGGAAAAATGGGGAATCCATTATGATGACATCAATACCTAGTCCTGGTAAATTCGACGAAAATTTAGTTCATCAGTTTGAACAGGTGAAGGAAATTATTGCTGCTGTTCGCAATATTCGTCAGGAAAAAAACCTA
This sequence comes from Bacteroidales bacterium, assembly GCA_025350365.1. Classification (GTDB taxonomy): domain Bacteria; phylum Bacteroidota; class Bacteroidia; order Bacteroidales; family JAAUTT01; genus JAAUTT01. The sequence goes on from JANXXY010000118.1 coordinate 2,119, forward strand.
CCGTTGAAAGAACAATTGGCGATGCAGGTGATAACAGACGAAAACAATACACTTGCCTTTAGCGAGGTAATAAAGAAGCTTAGCAACCTATCATCTTTAGAAATTGTTTTAGTACAGCCCGAAGATGCCGTTTCATTTCTTGTGAAATCGACTGAATATTATATTCCCCTTACAGGAAAAATTGATGTTGAAGAAGAAATTAAAAAGATTGAAACTGAGTTAGCTTATAATAAAGGATTTCTCGAATCGGTATTAAAAAAACTCGACAACGGGAAGTTTGTGAATAGCGCACCAAAACAAGTGGTGGAAAACGAAATGAATAAGAAGACCGACACCGAAGCTAAAATTAAGGCGATGGAAGAGAGGTTGATTTCATTAAGATAATAAATTGCCTCAGTGTCTGCAACTGATAACTTGAGTTTCACCTGTAATGCTTCTTTCTGGATGGGATTATTGATGCATGCTTTCCATCCAGTCAGCACGGAGGTCTTTAAAAAAGTTCGTTTATCCATAAAGGTTTGATTAAAAAGGTTGTTTTATAAATCATTAGAGT
>JANXXY010000131.1 GCA_025350365.1 Bacteroidales bacterium
TGCTGAACTGTTTCTCCCTTTCTTTGATTGATAACCATTTTCGGATTTGCCTTCATCTTCAATGCCCTGGCACGGCTGCTATATATACCGTACCGGCGGATTTTTACAAACCGGCGTGGCAAAATGTGCTGACAGAACCGACGCAGAAACTCTACTCCATTTAGGGTGATGGGCTTTTGCCTGGCACCATATCACCGGAAGTTTGGCATCTTTCTTTAGCGAAGGCAACGAGATGGCGCGTTTGTTATGGCCGATTAGCCGGAAATAATACCGCAAACCATACACGGCATGTTTGAAAATACTTCGTGACGGTGATTTTGGATTAAGAGCCAGTGATGTAAGGTACTCATTAATCTCAGACATCATCAATCCGTTCAGGAAGTCTTCCAAAATGCATAGAAATGGAAGCAATACGGCGGATGTAATTGTGCAAAGTGCTACTGCTTTGTTTTTTAAGTACGACTTGCTGTTCAAGTTTCTTAAGTACCAGATCAAAACCGGACACATTTTCAATAGCTTGTTCTACAATTGTAGGTTCGATACGTTTTCTCATACAACAATATTTTTAAATTAATACTGCCGTAAAGATCGTACAATTGATTTTTATGTCTATTTTTGGTAAAGTTGAACAAAGCTATCCCGCAGGGATTTAGTTCAACACGCGGTCATAAAACATTGGGGGTTAAGTGGTTTGCCAAGCGTATCACTCGCTGGCAAAGTTCTTATCGGTTGATAAGTTCGCAGCTCCGAAATCCCCAACATTTCATACCGCCAACGTTGGGCGTAATTATGAATAGCAGCGTCATCAGTAAATTTCAATGAGTATGATTAAATATTTAATATTTCTGACAGTTTTTAACCCTATCTTAACCTTTGGACAGTATTCACTGAAGGTAAAAGATATTGATATTATTGGGATTAAAAATACCCGATTGGACTTTTATACCTTTAAAGATAAAAACTCTTATAAAATCTATTTGAATAAAGTACAAGATAATGAATTCGAAAAATTAATTGTTGATAGTGATTATTATCCTATTCAATCAACTATTATTTCCAAAAACAAGGATATTGTCAAAAAACAAGATATTTTAAAATTTGACTTTGACAAATCATTTGAAAACACAAAGTATGAAATTATTACAGGAAATGGAAAATGGCTATTTAGTAAATTCAATAAATTCTTTGTGATGATCGAATATTATAAATATGAAGAATATTATGATCCAAATTCTGAAAAACGAGTAATTGGTTGGAAAATAGAAAATATTAATTACTACCCAATATACTACATTGATATTGGAAACGGAAAAAAGATTTTAGCGGTTGCTGATAGAGATGGATATATTATTCCAACAAAGGACAAACTGATTATTCAAATTAATGACATTGACTTTACCGATGCAAAATTGATAAAGAATAGTATTGATAATTTATCCTTCAACTTAATATATTTTCATACTAAGGATTATTATTTTGTTCATATGGAACCTAATAAAAAAATTACTCTTAGAGGAAAGTATGGAGAACAAGTTATTCAATTGTTATGTGATTCCATTTTCTTAAATGATAGATTCATCATTTGTATTATTGAAAATAAGTACCATATTTTTAACGCCAGATTAGATAAACTTGGAGATAACAATATTCGTTCGGTTTATCCTTATAGAAGTAGATTGCAATTAATTCAAGGAAATAAGATGAAAATTATTGATGTAATGAACCAAGATGCAGAATCAAAATATGAAAATTATTATGTTTGTGGAGATGTTGGTTTTTATAAATATACTATTAGCAAGGATAGTATTACCATTGCAATTGACAAGAATTTTACTGAAGGTACTAATTCAATAAATAAATATAGTTTAGGCAATCTTAAAGTTGATTCAACTTATTTTCTAAATAATAGTTGTCAATTAAGCTATAATGATAATGATGTTACTTATAACTCAATACCTTATAACTGGCTTTTAGTTTTGAAGAAAGGCAAATTTGGTTTAATTGAATTTAAGACATCAAATAAGGGAATTCATTTTAAAGAAATATTACCTATTGCTTACGATTCGATTGAAGCATATGGATATCAACATCCATTAAAATTGAAAATTAATGGTTTATATACTTATTATCGAATTAATAATTGTAAGTATAAGAAGCTTGAAAAATTCAATAAAAATTATTGTAGATTTATCGATAAAAATGGCCAAAAAGGATGGTTAGATTTGAAAGGAAATGAATATTTGGACAAATAATAACTACCGCCAATAAATAGGACTTCATGTGGTCTGCAA
>JANXXY010000178.1 GCA_025350365.1 Bacteroidales bacterium
TTTGCAACTACAATTGCGAAGCAAACTAATTTACACCGCATTTGCCAGTGTGCACTAAAAGCTGTATTTTGCAATGGCACAAAGTCAAAAAGATAAGGTTAGCACCTATGCAAAGCATATACCATATACTGATCGCCGAAAACACCAAGTACAAGGTAACCTTTTCGGCCCTTGCCAACCAAACCTATGGCTTTGACATGCCTGGCGAAAACCCTTCAGCGGGCAATTACAACCAAAAGATTATTGCAGGAAAATCAATCTCTGTTCCCTGGAAATCAATTGAAAATGGCTGCATCGACAAGCTCGGTGCTACTATTGAGGGCAAACCAGCCGACTCCGTATTTTTTGCCCGCGAATCGGCCTCCATGGTCATGGTAGCCAAGGGAACCAATGAAAGCGATCGCCATCTAATGATTTCCGGCCAGCGCATTCTTGTCAAGCTTCCACTTTTTTTTTACAATTTCGAATTCCAGAATCTTTAAACTCGTTTTTTTAAGAACTTTTCTTATGGTTGTAATGTGAAATATTTTGACATGATTTTGTTCAACCATTTTATCGGCCAGCATGCGTCATGATCATCTGGCAAAGCCATCGGGAGCCTTACTTCATGCTAAAGCCGTCAGATGGGTTTCAAAGTCACCATCGGCCTTTTTATGGAATACCCCAATTCCAGCCTTTCTCTCTAAAACTTTTTCAAAGCTTCTTCAACAATTTCTTTTTAATCCTGTCAATAGTGCGCATTCTAACTTTTCATACCTCGTTAATGGTATGTTTGTGACCTTTTCGGAAAACTCACCGTCGTCAGTATTGAGCCAGTTATGTGCATTTCTAAATTTCTCGTGCTATGATGCCCGTTATAAATGATGAAAAGGAGTTCGTCCATTTCTTAATTGATCAATGTAACTTTGTATCTTTCCATTCATTTAGTTTTCAACAAAATAACACATTCGATGCGTCATAGCAAAAGCGACATGACACTAAATTTGAGAAAAGGTAGTTGGTTTAAGGATCACATCGGTAATGCACGAAACAGTATCTGCATAAAATGGATCACTTTTTAATTTATCCCATTCAGGACTATCACGAAAAACATTCCATTTTTTATCCCTGTCGGCCATATCTTCGAAAACAAGCATGTATTGCAGGTTAGGCATTTGTGGCCCGGCAAGGGTTTCGGCAAACATTACTGGCTGCAATCCGCTCTTTTTGAAAATATCGATTTCGCCACCTTCGTTAAACATTTGAATTTTTCGTTTGGCAGCCAGTAGGCTATGACTTTCATACGTTCTTATTTCGTATATTCTCGATTCTTTTTTGAGAAGATATTCAGGAACCTCTATTTGTGGAAGGTTATTAAATGTTCTAAGGATCGATTTTTCCATTTTTACAAAAGGGGCATCGCTTAAAGGAGCATTCAAAAACTTTTCTCCAACCAACAGAAAATCTTTGTCCTTTAGTAGATTTTCGTTGTCCGTATAAACAGCCTCTAATGTTTTGTGAGGAATTATCACATACAAAGATGGACCATTAGAGCCATAAACCATCGAAAAAATACCTACATTTTTTATTCCCAACCGATTGAGAGCAGGGATAGCAACGTCCTTATAGAAATCGGCAACAATACGCTGTTTAGAGCCTACATGGAGCTGATAATGAATTAACTCAATAAATTGATTTGGCTCTGCGGCTTTTGCATCAGTTCCGGCTTTCATACCCATCAATGGAAATACGCTCATTGCACCGGCGGCAGTTAAAAATTCGCTTCGTTTCATGATTTTAGATTTATGATTTTAGATTGAAAAATGGTAGTGAACCAGGGAAGTGAAAAATCTTGATTTCCAAATCCCTACAAAAATGAATGTTCCTTTGAGTATATTCTCATCTGCCCAATGTAATCCGTCGGGTAGGTGATTTTTATATCTATAATTTCTCCGTTTTGTTCCACTGGAATATATACCGGATTAATAAATCCTGCATAAGGAGCAAGGTTAAGCTTTTTGAAACGTTCCAACACTTCGTTGTGCAGAGTTTGATCTACTTTTACACCGTATGTTTCTACGAGCAACTTTCCCGCTTCGTAGTCTCCTTCGGATTTTATGCGTTGCACTTCTTTCAGCAATTCACCGAAAAGCTGGCGTAGTTTTCCAAAATCGTTGATCAGGAAATACGTTTTTGCGTTTTTGTTTACCCTTTCAATAATTCTTTCAGATTTACCTTTTTCGAAGCACCATTGGGCAATTAACTGGCGGTTACGCATATGGGCTTCTTCGATGTTTTTCCCGGGTTGGATGCGTGTTAATTGTGTTAGAAGACCGTTTTTTATGTATTTGATGTACTCCGCTTCAGCAGCAGTGGTATCGGGCAATAATTTTAGATTTACCAACTGAGGATCCATTAAATAGTACAAAGCAAATAAGTCCGCACGTGTTTCTTCGAGTGTCGACTGGTAATTTTTCAGTGCATCCGTTTTTACATTTGGAAGCAATTGACCGGAACCATGACCGAGACATTCGTGTAAATCGGTATGCAGGTTATCGGTAACATAACCATATTTATTCACAAGGTCAACTTCGGACTGATTGTACGAAAACTCTTCGAGAAAACCATTTCCTTTGGCGGCCTGATCATAGGCATATGTAATGTTATCGATGGTAACAGATTTTGAACCATGTTCCTTGCGAATCCAATCAGCATTTGGGAGGTTAATGCCAATGGCAGTGGCCGGATAGTTGTCGCCACCCATTTGAGCCATGTTAATGACTTTAGCAGAAACGCCTTTTACTACTTTTTTTCTGAAACGACTAGCAACGGGAGAGTGATCCTCGAACCATTGGGCATTGGCACTGATGATTTCGGTTCGGTGGGTAGCTTCGATATTTTTAAAGTTTACAATTCCTTCCCAGGTTGCTTTCATGCCTAGCGGATCCTCATAGTTTTCGATGAACCCGTTGACGAAATCCACGTTAGAACTAAGATCCTTCACCCAAAGGACATTATAATCGTCCCATGTTTTCAGATTACCGGTTTTATAAAAAACAACCAGTTTAAGAATGGTGTTTTTTTGTACATCATTTTCAGCTACTGTTGCAGCTTTATCAAGCCATTTTACAATTTCGGCTATGGCGGATCCATAAACGCCATCAATTTTATAAACTTTCTCAACAATTTTACCATTTTCCTTTACCAGCTTGGAGTTTAACCCATACGAAACTGGTTCGGGATCGTCCTTCTTTTGTATTTTTGCATAAAAATCTTCCACTTCCTTTTGCGAAACACCATCATAGAAGTTTACGGCCGAGTTTTTAACCATATCGATATCCGAATTCTGGTTAACTTTTTTTGAAAGATGTTTAGGATCGAACATCACAGGCATGATGACCGTCAATAATTGATCCAATGTTTCGCCCTGTTTTAATGGCATACCGACAGCTGCACTTTTCAAGATGAGCTCTTTAAAATATTCCTGCGAAAAACCAGGCAGAAATTTATCGGATGAGTAATGATGATATATTCCGTTGGAGAACCAAACACGTTTGAGATAAACCACGAATTTAGCAAAATCGGATGAGTTTCGATCACCGCTATAGGTGTCGTAAATATTTTCGAGTGTCCTCCGAATGACGAGATTGTATTTTCCGTTTTGGTCGAAGATGATATCGCGGCCTGCAATTGTTGCCTGGCTCAGGTAATAAATAAGTTTCTTTTGATTTACACTCAGGGAATCGAAACCTGGTACCTGATAACGAAGAATTTTCAGATCGGCAAACTGTTCAACCAGATAATTAAAGGTATCAGTTTCCTGCGACGTACTTTCCTGTTTATGTGAGCCATTGCATGAGCAAAACATTCCTGTCATAAGCATTGAAATAAAAAGATATAATTTCATTTGGATAGGGATTAAATAGGAAATATGAGTCAGGAGAAAAGTGCCCAGACGACTTTTTACCTACTTGTTAAACTCCGTAAATTCTTTATTCATTGCTTCATCACTAAGGAAACTACCTGATTTTACCAGAATACGATGATGAAATGTAATGGATTTTCCTGGCGCAAGCGAATAAACAAATTCCTTTTCCTTTGGGTTGTATACTTTAGCTCCCAGGTTATTTACCGAAAAAAGCCCGTAACCACGTGCATGCCAGTGTGCTGGATATCCAATATTTTTTTTATTATCGATCATGGCAATGGTGATAGGCTCGCTTCCCTTGGTTGCTGATAATTTAAACCAATCGGCCTGTGCTCCCCAAACAGCGCCTTTTTCAATGCCTTTACTGTTTCGGTACACACCATTAACACCTACGTTATTCAATGCAGCCACGGTGGTTGGATTGCCATTGGCATCGGTAAACTTTTCAGCTTTGTCGGATGGTTCTTCAAAAGCTCTGTCAACACGAATAGCCATCATTCCTTCTTTGTTATCTTTAAAAGTTACTTTCGATGATTCTGCTGTCAGCGTGGTGGTTCGATCGATTCTTCGAAGGGTTGCATCACCTGTAAATACAAATGTTGATACTTCCACCAACAGAATAGTCCCTTTGGAGTCGACCCAATTTGATTTTACCTTCAGAATGCCTTTTTCTTTGCCTGATTTTGCTTCAAGAACTGCCTGATGACGAATGGAACCATACATGTTTTTTTTATCCGCAGTAATGGCATAGGAATTATTCCAGAAATCGAGACCGTTTACATCGCCAAAATTAAACCACAGCCCAATATGGTGCGGGTGATCAACCCTTTCGCCTGGTCGGGGATTGCGTGGAAATCCTCGGGTAATTAAGGTTCCTTCCGAGGTGTAAATCGGAAATAACACAGGTTTTTCAAGATCTTCCGGATAAATATAAGAGGTGAATAACTTTCCATCAAAAAGAATATCAACCTTTTTGTCCTTTTCGGAAGAAATGATTTCAATTCCTTTTTTTGGTTGAGCTTTCAAAATTGTTGTGATGAATAAAATGAGCAGGGAGATAAAAATCCCTGCTTTAAAATTAGTTCCACAAAAGTGTGTCATAATCTGTTATGTAAATTAGTATTTAAATACTTTACCACCAGCCATCACTTCCTGAGTTTTTTCATCGAAAGTAGTACGCATACCGGTTTGATAAGCGGCATTAGCCATTACGCAAGCGATTGCATGGTTAAATCCGGCTTCAACAGGAGCGTTGGTTTGTTTTTTTGAACGGATACATTCCATCCAGTTACGCACATGCGCCGAAGTAGACGAGTCACCACTGGTATTTGAACCGGTTGCCATGGCTACCTTGGGTAATTCATATTCCTTAAGGAGGTTTTCATTTAATTTCATTGCTTTTGCCTCACCTGCACGTAGGCCGCCTTCGGGAGTTACCTTGTTGGTATCAAGATTGAGCATTCCTCCATTTGAATAATACAATTCCTTTGTTCCTCCTGCTGAATTGCTGAAACGCGAAGAATAAACCACCTGAAATCCTTTGGAAGAATCGTCAGGCGAACCATATTCGAAAACAGCGGTTAACGTGTCAGCATTTTTACGACCGTCTTTCCATTGATAAATACCACCATTCGCTGATACACTTCTTGGATGACTTAATCCGGTAAACCAATGTACAGTGTCAATTTGGTGGCACATCCATTGACCCGGGATTCCCGATGAATATGGCCAGAATAATCGATATTCGAGGTATTTCCGTGGATCCCATTGTTCGAACGGACGATTCATTAAATAGCGTTTCCAATCAGTATCTGTTTCCTTGATGGATGATACCAGTTCCGGCCTTCTCCAGCGACCTGGTTGATTTACATTCCAACTCATTTCGCACATCACAATATCGCCAAATTTACCCGATTTGATATATTCGTTGGCAGCAATATAATTGGCAGTACTTCGGCGTTGCGATCCAATCTGAACAACGTTGTTATTTGCCTTACAAGCTTTCAGGGCAGCTTTGGCATCGTCCATTGTTTCAGCAAATGGTTTCTCGCAATAAGCATCTTTCTTGTGATTAGAAGCCTCAGCCAAAATTAATGCATGTTGAAAATCTGCTGTCGAGATAATAACTGCATCGAAGTCCTTACGGTCATATAATTCATCGTTGTTGCGGCAAAGAGCAACATCCCAGCCAGCTTTGTTTTTGATAAACTCTTTGCCCTCATCACGACGACGATTCCAAAGGTCAGAAATGGCTACCATTTCGAAGTTAAGTTCTTTGGCATGATCCATAAAACATGGAAATAAAGAGCTACGAAAGCGGTCGGAAAATCCGATTACCGCAACGCGCACTTTTTCGTTTGCACCCATAATGCGGCCATAACTTTTAGCGTTCATACCAATAGCCGCGCCACCAATGGCTAAACCGGCTGTTCCTGTAGTAATTTTTTTAATAAAATCTCTTCTGTTTTCCATAGTTAGTTATTTAAAAGAAATAAGTTTAAATAAATAGAAATAAATAGAAATAGGTTGAAGTAAATAGAAATAAATAGAAATAGAAATAGAAATAAATAGAAATAGGTTGAAGTAAATAGAAATAGAAATAAATAGAAATAGGTTGAAGTAAATAGAAATAGAAATAAATAGAAATAGGTTGAAGTAAATAGAAATAAATAGAAATAGAAATAAATAGAAATAGGTTGAAG
>JANXXY010000188.1 GCA_025350365.1 Bacteroidales bacterium
GTTCAACCGTTTAAGATAATCAAGCCGAATAGCATTTTCATATTTTCGTCCCCGTTTTTGAATTTGATTCACCAAAGTAGGCACCGATGCTCTCAAATATATCACTAAATCAGGCGGTTGAATCAACGATGAAATCATCTCGAAAAGAGAGGAATAATTTTCATAATCCCGGGTTGACATCAGACCCATTGAGTGCAGGTTTGGTGCAAAGATGTGTGCATCTTCATATATGGTTCGGTCCTGAACAACAGTCTTTCCCGATTCCCGAATCCGAATAATCTGGTTAAACCGGTTGTTTAGAAAGAATACCTGCAAATTAAACGACCATCGTTGCATATCGTCGTAAAAATCATGTAGATATGGATTATCATCGACGTCCTCATAATGAGGTTGCCAATTGTACTGTTTCGATAACAATCCGGTAAGTGTTGTCTTGCCCGATCCAATATTTCCTGCTACTGCAATGTGCATATCCAAAAATTTTTTTCTTTTATAAAGATAGAAAATCCTGCCTTTTAAACTAAAAAAGTAAGGGTTAGATTCTTTCCTGTGTGGCTAAAATTTGTTCAAGAAACTGGCGATCATTTGATAACCGCGGAACTTTATTTTGACCTCCCAGTTTCCCATTTTCTTTCATCCAGGTCAAAAAAGTGCCGCGTTTCATTACCCGCACAATTGGAAGTCGCAAAGTGATATTGTGATATCGTTTCGCTTCATAGTCAGAATTAAGCGAACAAAGAGCATTATCCAAAAGTGTGGTAAAATATTCGAGGTCTTTTGGTTCATTTTCGAATTCGATGAGCCATTCGTGAGCGCCGTTGGTTTTTTCTCCCATAAAAACGGGACCTGCCGTATAATCACGGATTCCAGATTGTGTTTTTTCACAGGCTATTTGGAGTGCTTTTTCAGCATTTTCGATGATCACCTCTTCGCCAAATGCATTGATAAAATGTCGTGTCCGTCCCGAAATCTTAATTCTATGTGGGAATGTAGAAGTAAACACCACGGTATCTCCAATAATATATCTCCATAATCCTGAGTTAGTGGAAATTACAATTGCATAATTTTTCCCGGGAATTACTTTTTCGATGGTTATCGCCGTGGGATTGTCATTATTGTATTCATCCATCGGAATGAATTCATAAAAAATACCATAGTCCAGCATCAACAGCATCGATTCGATTGCCGGATCATCCTGTATCGCGAAAAACCCCTCGGAAGCATTATAAGCTTCCATGTAATTCATAGATTCAGAAGGTATTATCCTTTTGAATTGTTCCTTATATGGACCAAAGTTCACACCACCATGAGTAAATAATTCCAGATTTGGCCAAACTTCAAGCAAATTATTTTTCCCAGTTTGTTGAAGTATATGCTTTATTAAAACGAGGTTCCATGAAGGAACTCCCGCAATATTGGTTACATTTTCCTTTACGGTAGTTTCTGTAATTTTTTCAAGCTTTTCTTCCCATATATCCCAAAGTGCTATTTCGGATTTTGGAGTACGGATAATGTCAACCCACCATGGCAGGTTTTCAATAAGGATTGCCGATAAATCGCCGTAATATGACTGATTACTAAAGTTGTTTATTTTATGACTCCCTCCGAGGGTAAGCCCTTTACCACTGTAAATTTTTGTGTTTGGATTATGCTCGGTGTAAATGGCCATAATATCCTTTCCACCCCTAAAATGGCAATCTTCCAGCGCCTCTTTTGTTACAGGTATAAACTTGCTTTTGTCACTGGTTGTACCCGATGATTTTGCAAACCACTTAATCTCACCGGGCCATAGGATGTTTGATTCTCCATTTCGAAGCCGATTTACGAATGGTTTGATTTCCTCATATGTTTGAAGAGGAACAGATCGTTGAAAATCCTCCACCGTTTGAATTTTGTCGTACTCATACTTTAGTCCCCATTCAGTATCTTTCGCCTTTTGTATCAGTTTGAATAAAGTTTCTTGCTGAACATTAAATGGGTATTGTTTAAATAACCCGATTTGGTAGAGTCGTTTAATATTGAACCAGCTTACAATAGAGTTTATTAGTTGCATTTTTCTTCTGATTGCTTTGTCTTCAAATATACACTCATAAAAGTTAAATATCTAATAATTTCGTATGATGATGCTATAACACAATAATGCCAAACCTTTCTGAAAAAGTTTGGCATTATTTATTATTTAATTATTAGTAACCTGATAAATTCGGCTTATAATATCAACATGGCATCTCCATAAGTTCCAAAATGGTATTTCTCTTTAATTGCAACTTTATAAGCCTCAAAAAGAGCGTCATAACCCGAAAATGCAGATACCATCATCAACAAAGTGGAAAGCGGCAAATGAAAGTTTGAAATCATTCGGTTTGGAATATTAAATTCATAAGGGGGGAAGATGAATTTATTAGTCCACCCGTCATAAGGTTTCAGCTGCTTTACTGTTGATACTGAACTTTCCAGTGTCCGAAGAACGGTTGTTCCAACGGCACATATGTTAGAACGACGTTCAATGCCCTCATTTACTATTTTTACGGCATCGTCTCCAATAATTATTCTTTCCGAGTCCATCTTATGTTTGGTAAGATCTTCTACATCAACGGTACGGAAATTACCCAAACCAACATGCAAGGTAATTTCGGCAAAATCCACACCCTTTATTTCTAATCGTTTTAAAAGCTCCCTGCTAAAATGTAACCCTGCGGTTGGAGCAGCAACAGCGCCTTCGTGCTTTGCAAAAACGGTTTGATATCGTTCACGGTCTTCAGGAACAACATCCCGTTTAATAAATTTTGGAAGTGGAGTTTCGCCAAGTTTATACAGAGTAGCTTTAAACTCATCATAATCACCATCATAAAGGAATCGAAGTGTTCTTCCTCTGGAGGTTGTATTGTCGATGACTTCTGCAACGAGCATGTCGTTTTCTCCAAAATACAATTTATTTCCAATTCTGATTTTTCTTGCGGGATCAACTAAAACATCCCACAGACGTTGTTCACGGTTTAATTCGCGTAAGAGAAAAACTTCAATTTCGGCTCCGGTTTTTTCTTTATTTCCATACAACCGGGCAGGAAAAACCTTGGTATTGTTAAATACCATTACGTCACCTTCATCAAAGTAATCGATAATTTCTTTAAATATCTTGTGTTCAATCTTTCCGGAGTCTTTATGCAACACCATTAACCTGGATTCATCTCTGTTAGGTGATGGAAACTTTGCAATCAGCTCAAGAGGGAGATTGAATTTGTATTGCGATAACTTCATATCTTATTTATGTAATTTGAGTTTCGTTTTACGTACACTTTTAAAAATGGTTACAAAAGTGCTAATTTATTTTTAAATTCTTCTATAGTAAGTGCATTATTTAATTTGTAAGCTCCAATAGCTGTACGTTTTAAAGCAATCATACAGGCTCCGCTATTTAGTTGAACTCCTATATCCCTAACCAACGAGCGGATGTATGTGCCTTTGCTGCAACGTACACGAATGGTAATCTCAGGAAAATCGACCGAAAGTAATTCTATTTCATGAATAGTAATTCTACTTGGTTTCATTTCTACTTCCTCACCTTTACGTGCATATTCGTAAGCTCTTTTACCATCGATAAATTTTGCTGAAAATACAGGTGGAATCTGATCCAATTCACCTACAAATTCTGTAAGGGCTTCATTAATTGCTTCTTTATTAATATGGTCTATAGGATATTCTTTATCAAAATCGGTTTCAAGGTCAAATGACGGAGTTGTTTTACCAAAAAGTATGCCAGCTATGTATTCTTTTTCCTGATCCTGAAAAGAATTTATTTGTTTGGTAGATTTCCCGGTACAAACAATCAATAAACCCGTTGCAAGCGGATCAAGTGTTCCGGCATGTCCAACTTTTATTTTTGGATAGTTGTATTTGGTTCTTATCATGTTACGAACTTTTCTTACCAGATCGAAAGACGTCCATTGATATGGCTTATCAAATAATAGAACTTCACCTTCAATAAAATTCACTAATAATAGAATATATAAGTTAATTTGTTTTAAACCACCAATTCTCTAATTAACCTGTTATATTCAGGTTAACTTTTAATATTATAAGAATTAACATAGTAATTCCAACAATGATGCGGTAATAACCGAATAGCTTGAAACCGTGTTTTTGCAAGTATCCAATTAAAAATTTCACTGCTATTAATGCAACAACAAATGAAACAATACTCCCTATAGCGAGGGTGCTCATGTTTGATGAGTTAATTACATCAGGATGATCCTTATAAACATCGTAAAAACTTTTTACCGAGGCAGCGAACATAGTAGGTACGGCCAACAAAAACGAAAATTCGGCCGCCAGGCTACGTGTAAGTTTCTGACTCATCCCTCCTATAATAGTTGCAGCACTGCGGCTAAGTCCGGGTAAAATAATTGAAAGCGTTTGAAACCAGCCAATGATAAACGCTTTTTTGTAGGAAAGATTTTCTTCCTCCGATATTACAGGTTTATTAAACATCTTGTCGATAAATAAGAGTAAAATACCCCCTCCTATCATAACACATGAGATAAACACCAAACTTTCCAATGCTGATTCAATATACTTTTTGAGAAGTAGTCCAATAATAATAGCTGGTATCATGGCAATTACCAGTTTAATATAAAAACTAGTCCGTTTGAAATCAAAGAATTTTTTCCGATATATCACCACAACAGACAAAATAGCTGCAAGTTGAATAACCACTTCAAACATATTTACAAAAGGAGATTGTTCAACACCAAGTAGTGGGTTGGTAAATTTCATATGAGCAGTGCTGGAGATAGGTAAAAATTCGGTAATGCCTTCTACAATGGCAAGGATAACAGCCTCAATCCAATTCATTAATTCGTTACTTTAAGTTATTGATTATTGATTATTAACGTCTTTTGGTGTTTTCATAATTGCCCATATTCCAAAGGCAAAACCAAAGACAACAATAATAGGAGCTATTATGGTGCGTTGCGCATTAAACACTTCATGATTAAATACGTTTGGATCTTCTGATCGGCCCCCAATCATTAACAGAAAACCAATGATTATTATTACAAACGTAATAATTAGATATTTGTAGTTTTCTTTTGGAATAGCGAATTCCGGTTCTTTTGAGCTTTCATTTTTCTTTGCTGACATATTCAATTATTTAATAAAATAAATCGTCCGTTTTTAATTTTAAATATTTATTTACTGCAAAATAAGTTGAAATTAAATTAATTACAACTCCCATAATGAGAAGTATCAAACATAATAAAAATACCGAAGTAAAATCGGTGAGTTTAACAATATCTTCCAATTGTTTTTCGGCCCAAAAAAGGGTTAAAACAATCAATGAAACCGCAATAATAGTTCCATAAATTCCATGAAGAATACTTTTGTAAAGAAATGGCTTTCGAATGAACGAACTTGTCGCACCAACCAGTTGCATGGTATGAATAAGGAATCGTTTCGAATAAACTGATAGCCGGATGGTATTATTTATTAATGAAATGGCAATAACAAAAAGTAATCCGCAAAACATCAGAATAATAGCACTAATTCTTTTAACGTTTTGATCAATCAGGTGTACTAACGATTTCTGATAGTATATTTCTTTTACCTGTTCAAGATTTTTCAAATCCTTTTCAATCATGGCCACACTATCGGTGTTGGCAAATCGTGCATACAGTTTTACCTCAATTGACGAAAGTAATGGATTATATCCTAAGAAATTAACGAAATCTTCGCCATATTCCTGCTGAAATTCTTTAGCTGCTCTTTCTTTTGTAATGTATTCAGTAGATTTCACATACCTTGTGGCATCAAGATTTTTCTGTAATCGAAGAATATCCGCCTCTTTTATTCCTTCTTTCATAATTACCGAAAACCCGATATTTTCCTTGACAATTTCGGATATTTTATTGGTATTTATAAATAAAATACCAACCAAACCCAGCATGAAAAGTACAAGAGATATTGAGATGAGCGATGTAATATACGAACTTCGTAATCGACGCTTTAAAACATTTGTTTCTCTCGTCTTCACAAGAATATTATTAGTTATTTAAGCTTCTATAACCTCGAAGCTGAAAGAATATCTACCTTTTTTACACATCACTTTACCACTGAAATAGATCATTACACAACTTATTAACACTGTCATTTAATGAAAATATTGAGGCTCTTTCATTCGTGCAAAAGTATTAAATAAATCTATTTTATCAGCTTTTAAGGATAGCTAAAATTTGGGTTCTCCTTTATTCAGGAACAAATAGTAAAAACCCCCGTCTTTGGTAACAAGGGCTCAATGGTTATTTTTCTTCCAGAATGGTTACCCAATTGAATGGATCAGGAATTTCTCCATATTGAATTCCAATAAAATGTTCATAAAGCTTTTGCGAGACAGGTCCTGCTTTGCAATCTTTACAAAACTGATAGGTTTTTTTATTCTCCCTGTCATCCACTTTATTGATAGGACTTATAACAGCCGCTGTTCCGCAAGCTCCCGCTTCTTCAAAGGACGAAAGTTCATCCACAGAAATTTTTCTGCGTTCAACCTTCATACCCAAATATTCAGCAAGTTGCATAAGACTTTTATTAGTGATGGAAGGCAGTATGCTTGTTGAATCAGGTGTGATATAGGTATTATTCTTAATCGCGAAGAAATTGGCTGTTCCGGCTTCGTCAATGTATTTTTTTTCGCGGGCATCAAGGTATAAAACAGCGGCATATCCCAG
Source organism: Bacteroidales bacterium (assembly GCA_025350365.1). Taxonomy (GTDB): domain Bacteria; phylum Bacteroidota; class Bacteroidia; order Bacteroidales; family JAAUTT01; genus JAAUTT01. The sequence continues at coordinate 6,720 of JANXXY010000188.1, forward strand.
GTTATGGGCTTTTTCCTGAGCAGGAAGGCTGGCTGCATAGTTTCCTCCAACTTTTACATGACCTGTTCCAAGAGGAGCCGCTCTGTCAGTATCCCGCTCAATAACAATGTCAATAGGAGAAAAACCTTTTTTATAATATGGACCAACAGGAGTCACAAAAATGATTAACAAAAACTCGTCCGAAGATTTAACTCCAACCTGAGGCCCCGTACCAATTAAAAGAGGGCGAATATATAAGGACGCTCCTGATTCGAATGGAGGAACATATTCTGCATTAAGCTGAACCACTTTTTTAACAGCATTTACAAATAAATCAACAGTAGGGATGGCAAGTCGAATATACGCAGCGGTGTTTGCCATACGATTGGCGTTTTCCTCAACCCGGAAAAGACGAATTTTGCCATCTTTACCACGATAAGCCTTTAATCCTTCAAAAGCTTCCTGCCCGTAATGAAGCGCTGTTGCAGCCATATGCATATTAATATCTTCCGATGAACTTATTTCAAGTTCACCCCATGCACCGTTTCTGTAATAACATCGAACATTATACTTGGTTTTTACATAACCGAACGGCAGGTTTTTCCAATCTAAATTAATCATGACCTGATAATTGTTATTTTATTAAGATTTACAAAGTTAATGAATTCAGTTTACTTGTTTTATGGTTTATAAATAAAATTTGCCTTTTTCGCGAAGCTTTTGAATCTGTTCCTGAGCAGAAACTTCGCGTAATAGTTTTGCCGTATTGGTATAAAAAACATATTGCTCCAAAAATTTTTGTTGCTGGTTAAACCACTCTTCTTCCGATATATTTGGCGTTCTTTCTTTTACTTCTTTAAAACGGTTCTTGATGTTTATAAAGTAATCAACTCTGCCTAAATAATTCAAACTTGCATCGAGTAATATTTTTTCAAGCTTATTTGATAAATTTTGTACACGTTGGGTACCATGAATCAAATCTGTTACTACTTTAATTTGTTCGTCGGAATACTTGAATTTGGGTAAAATTTCACGGGCAAATTTTTTGCTTGCATGAATATAATCTGAATAGTTTGTAATGAAACCTATATTTAAGAATAATGCCGCTGTTCGAAGCAACAACAATTCTTCAGGTGAAGTACCTTCTGCCCTTCCAATTAATTCTACCTGAGTGTATGTATCTTTCGTGTATTTAGCATTGTGGAAGTATAAATTTTTTGGCAATTCGTTGTTTAGCTTTTCAATAACATATTCTTCCAGATCGTGTAATCTAAGTGCTTGGAGTTGCAAAAAAAACTTTTTGTTAGGAACGATCTTTAAATCCACTGATAATTCAGGTCTTATGCCCTTTACAAAATACATATCGATGTCTCCTTTGTATTTAACAGGCATTTTACCTCTGTTTTCACAGATGAAAAAATCTTTTACCAAATCAAATGTGTGACCCGAGATATTTACTTTACCGGCTTCACCTGACGATTCCATGCGGCTGGCCGTGTTTACCGTGTCTCCCCAGATATCGTAGGAATAGCGTTTATGTCCCACTACACCGGCAATAACAGCACCCGTATGAATACCAATCCGTAAGTCCCAGATATTATTGTTTTTAAGTCGCAGGTGTTTCATATATTCTTGCATTTCGAGGGCTGCAAGAACAACTTCTACAGGATTGGTGCGGTTTTTATAGGGTATACCGCCTGCACACATATAAGCATCTCCAATGGTTTTAATTTTTTCGATGTTATATTTATCTGCCACTGAATCAAAATGAAAAAAGAAACTATCCAGTTCGTCAATCAGATTCTCGGGATTCATTTGCTCAACTATTTTCGAAAAGCCCTGAATGTCTGAGAAAAGAACCGTAACCATATTGAATTTTTGAGAAGTGGCCTTCCCTGTTTTTTTTAGTTCGTCGGCGGTATCTTTGGGTAGAAGGTTTGCCAATAATTCATCCGTTTTGGACTTTTCTCTTCTCAATTCGGCAGTACGTTGATTGATAATGTTTTCCAATTTCGTCTTTTCCATGTGGAAATCAAGCCTGCGTTTTCGAAAATACAATATAATAATGGTTAGCGCAACCGAAATGTAAAACAACCAGGCCCACCACCTGATGTATAAGGGAGCTTTGATACTAAAAGAAAAGATTGCTTCGGGAGAAATTTTTCCCTGACTGTTTTTGCCTTTTACCCTGAAAGTATAATTTCCCTGTGGTAAATTATTATATACGATACTTTTATTTAAACGCCATTCGGACCATTTAGAGTCAAATCCGTCAAGAATAGACGAGAAAACAATGTTACTCCCACTCCTGTAATCTGTTACAGTATATTCGAATGAAAGGTGGCGAGTTGCAGGATTTAACTGTATGGAAGGCTTATTATGTTTTGCCTGCGGTTCGTAATGGTATAAAATAGAATCTCCTTCAATAAAAACTTTTGTTAATACTACTGCAAAGTTTTTATTGGATAAGGGTAAATTCTTTTCGTTAAAAAAATCAATCCGAATAAGACTATGGTTATAAAGAAGCCACAAACTTTCGTTTTTATCATAAAGCAAATCTTTTAAATCATTATTGTTAGATGGCTTGCAGTTTAATGGCAGTATCGTATTGTTCTTTTCATCTAGCAGATACGATTGTGAATTTTGCATTAAAATTAACAGTTTGCCTGGAAATATTTCAATCGATTTTGTGAAATTATTCCAATCAATGGATTTATTTGTGAAGGTTGTAACAGGAACCAAGGTGGATTTATTAAGTGCAATAAGCCCCTTAAAAGCGTGTGGTTTTATCCAAATAAATTCAGATCCTTCTTCCAGATCAATAATCCCATTATTTACTGATAAAAATTTTTGTTTTGAGAACACCTCACTCCTTTTTCCCGAAATCCTTTTAATTTCGTGCTCTTTACTTTTTACAAGATAAATGCATTCGTTCCCTTTAAAAATTTTCAATCCGGTGGCCGAGGAGTCCGCTTCATTTAAAGAATTGTTACTAAATAGCCAAAGTTTATTTTTAGAACTGATATATAGGTTATTATCAACATAGAAAGCTTCTTCCGGTTGTTTCCAATTCTGTAAAACTGCAGGAATAATGATTGTATCAATAAATTGTTTATCAGCGGAATAATTGATTCTTCCTAAAAAAGATGAATTTACAACAACCATATTGTTGTGAATATCCTCTTCCATAAGCTGTTTCCCTTTGCATGGAATGAGAATCCAATTGCTACCGTCATATTGAAGTATACCCGTATCAGTAGATATAAACAGGATATTTTGTTGATTGCAAATAATGCGATAAGACGTTTTTTGCCCAAAATTAAAATTAAATGTAGTAATGGCAGTATTTATCTCGTATGTGGTAACGTTTTGACCCAATCCCACGTATAGAAAAATAAACAATGATAATATAAAAAGAATTTTTTTCTTATCATTTTGATTAGAATTCTTATATTTATTGGGTTTAATCATACGCGTATTGCTTCAATTTCAAAGATACTGTTTTTCTTTATTTATAAGTAAGATACTCAGAAATGAGCAAATATTCATGAAGTACTTAAATACAATTTAATAATTTCAACAAATAATTTGTAACCATGGCCTCTACAAAGCAAACAATACTGGTACCTACCGATTTTACTATGGTGGCAGAGTATGCGATTGAACATGCAGTGAAATTTTCTAAAATTCTGAAAAAGGAAATCCTCTTGCTCCATATCATTAAAAAGGAGTCGGAATATTTGGAAGCAACCCAAGCCATTCAAGCACTGGCAGAGGCTACATTCAAAAAATTTGGTGTGCAACCTCATGTGATGGTCCGCGAAGGAAGCATTTTTTCGACTATAGGTGAAGTTTCTAACGAAGTTAATGCCGAACTAGTAATAATGGGAACCCATGGAATGATTGGTCTGCAAAAAATTATCGGCAGCTGGGCGCTTAAGGTTATTATTACTTCCAAGGCACCGTTTATTGTGGTGCAAAATTCACCGAAAAATGAAAAGATGGAAAAGATCGTTTTTCCTATTGACTTCAAAAAGGAGAACAAGGAAAAAATTGGTTGGGCTGGGTACATTGCAAGATTATTCGGTGCAAAAGTGGTAGTTTTTAAATCAAACTTTCGCGATAAATCGTTTGTGCAGGAAACAAAACGAAATATGGAGTTTACCGAAAAGTTTTTCAAGTTTAAGGAAGTGAATTATGAGATTGTTTCGGCCATTCCAAAAAAGAATTTCGCTGATCAGACGATGGATTTTGCCCACAGCATAGATGCAGATCTTATATTGGTTACAACTACCAAATCAATTAATGTTACCGATTATATTTTGGGCGCTTCGGAGCAATATGTCATTGCTAACAGTGCACATATTCCGGTGATGTGTATAAATCCCCGTCCTTCGAAGGTTGGAAGTTTTAGTACCTCGGGTGGGTAATTTAAATAAGATGAAATAAGATGAAATAAGATGAAATAAATAGAAATAAGTGGAAAGAAGTGGAAATACATTGTCGCAAAATAAGAATAAATAAGAATACACAAGGCTAAAACAAATCCATAAGGATGTCAACTTTCCAGTTGTCATCCTTTTTTGTTTCTTTGCATTAGAAATCAATCATCTATTAAATGCAGCATAAAATTGTATTTGCCACAAATAATCCTCATAAATTGAAGGAAATACAAAGCTTGTTAGGCAATCATTTTCAGCTTTTAAGCTTGAAGGAAATAGGTTTTGAAGGAGATATCCCTGAGAATCAGACAACTTTGGAAGGAAATGCTCTTGAGAAAGCACGATACATTTTTGATAAATACGCTTTTCCTTGTTTTGCCGATGATACAGGACTTGAAGTAGATGCTCTGGGAGGAGAGCCCGGTGTTTATTCCGCCCGTTATGCCGGGCCATTGCAAAATTATGGAGCGGAGGAAAAACGGTCGGCAGCAAATATTAGTAAACTGTTGGCAAAACTGTCGGGTAACCCCAATAGAAACGCTCGTTTTAGGACTGTAATCGCTTATCTTGACGGCAAGGAGGAACACTTTTTTGAAGGAATAGTAAACGGATCTATCATTGATGTAAGGCGCGGCTCAGAAGGTTTTGGATACGATCCCGTTTTTATTCCCGAAGGACAAACGGGCACGTTTGCTGAAATATCGTTGTCGGAGAAAAACAAAATAAGCCATCGTGCCAGAGCTTTTGCCCTGTTTGTAGAACATATGAAGCGGCAGAAGTCGTAAACAAGTTGTAAAAATGAGTACTGAATACCAATTTCTGAGTAATGCGAATTAAGGGTTGATAGCCGTTGGTTTTAATTAACGATATTAAATGCGCTAATATTTAAGGCTTTAGCTAAGTTATTTTTTATGTTTTAGCTAAAGCCAAATTAAACTTTCAATTCGTTCCGCCAGCTAAAGCAGGCGGCTATTAAGAAATCTCAACTCTTAATAAGCCTGAAATTAATTGCACGAATTAAGATTGGAATCTTAATTAACCCGAAGGCTTGGCATTTTTATAGAATTTTGATTTACTTAGTACTTGATACTGACTTTCTAAAATATGAATAAAGTTGTAAGTACCCTATTGCTTTCTCTAATTCTTGGGACACTATTTGCTCAGATACCTGTTGGCTCTTGGCGCGACCATTTGCCTTATTCGCGTTGCATAAAAGTGGTTAAAATTGATAATAAAATAGTTGTAGCCACTGAAAATAATCTTTTCACTTACAATACTTCCGATAATAGCTTCGAAAAGCTTTCGAAAATTAGTGGTCTTTCCGATATGGGAATTAGTACCATGGAGTATAATCCTGAAAAAAAAATACTCCTTGTAGCATACGCAAATGGTAATATTGATATTATAAAAGGAAATGTCATCAGCAATATTGCTGATGTTAAAAAGAAAGTGATGACCGGTTCAAAGAAAGCGAATCACATCTTTTTCCTCGGTAATTTCGCATACATGTCCTTTTCATTTGGGATTGTAGTTTTGGATTTGGAACGTTTAGAAATAAAAGACACCTATATGGTTGGCGAAGCAGGTGCAGTTTACGAAGTATTTTCGACAGTTGCGGATAATACCTCCCTTTATGCCGCCACTTCCAAAGGGATTTTTAAAGCGGATATCAACGACCCATTTCTGGTTGATTACAACCGATGGCATCGTATCCTTGATATCCCCAATAACATAGGTAAATTTGATAAGCTGGCAATTTTTCAAGGTAAAATAATTGCTAACTATTTTGGAGAGGCAGATAATACTGATGTGCTTTATTATTTTGAAAATAATATATGGAAATCGTTTCTACCAAATGCTAAAACACATAAAAATGAACTTCGGGTATCGGGTAATTGGTTGATGATGTCAGGTCTGAATCAGGGCTACACTATTAACCAAAACTTTGACATCACTGATACCTATGATTCTTATGGGTTTGATTCTTCGCGACCTCGAAGTTCGATGGTGGATGAAGGAGGAAATTTATGGATTGCCGATGAACTCTATGGCCTGGTTAGCAGACCAGCAAATGTAAACCAATTTGCAAGTTTTTATCCAAAAGGACCTGCAACAAATAATGTAAGAGAAATGCTTTGGTCCAATGGAACGCTCTATGTTACCGGCGGAGGCACAGATGTCTCGTGGAATAACCTTTTTAATCGTGGAGAATTGTTTCGTTTTTCGAACGAAACGTGGAATAATATCAGAAATGAAAACGTGTTTGACTTTACATGCATTGCTCCTGATCCTGCCGATCCTGCAAAAGTATATATTGGATCGTGGGGAAAAGGGGTATTTTCGTATGCGGGAAACGAATTGGCCGTAAATTATACCTATTCCAACAGCAATTTGCAAACCATTATTCCCGGAGATAATTATGTAAGAATTGGCGGAATGGTTTCTGATGAAGCCAAAAACCTTTGGATAACAAACAGCGGAGTGAACTCTCCTCTGGTAGTGAGAAAAGCTGATAATCAATGGAAATCTTTTCAACTGGGTTCTTATCTTAATGTTCCAACCGTGGGAACTATCCATCGCGACCATGCAGGAAAATTCTGGGTTGTTCTGCCTCGTGGTTATGGGATATTTGTTTTCGATGCCAATGGAACCATTGATAATGAATCGGATGACCGTTTTGTGAAATTTAAACCCATAAGCGCCAATGGAGATATAATCAATTACATTTATTTCATTACAAGTGATAATGATGGAACTGTTTGGGTAGGAACAGATCATGGTGTGGTAGTGTATTCCAACCCCGAAAATGTGTTCAAAGGTGAAACGGCTGGCGTGCAACCTGCAATTCGCAGAAATGATGGCACAGATATTATTGATCCTTTACTTGGATCGGAAACCGTAAATTGCATAGCGGTTGATGGCGCAAATCGTAAATGGTTTGGAACGGAAAAGGGCGGGACTTATTTGTTCTCCCCGGATGGAACCAAACAAATCACTCATTTTAACACCGATAACAGCCCATTGTTTTCCAACAGCGTCAAAAGTATTGCGATTGACGGAAAAAGTGGAGAAGTGTTTTTTGGAACTGATCAGGGAATTATTTCGTATCGTTCCAACTCAACTTTGGCTAATGATGATTTCACCAATGTATATGTTTTTCCTAATCCGGTACGTGAAGATTATCATGGCGATATTACCGTTACAGGATTAATTGCTGATTGTTCAGTGAAAATAACCGATATTTCGGGAAACCTCGTATACGAAACTAAATCGCTCGGTGGGCAGGCTGTCTGGAATGGCAAAACAGGCGGAGGGCAACGCGTTGCTACAGGTGTATACCTAGTTTTCTGTTCCAACGATGATGGATCTAAAACATTTGTTACCAAGATGCTTGTGATTCATTGACATAATTTGCAAATAGAGTTCACTTAAAAATATTCGTACTTTTTGAATAATATTCTGATTAAGATTTAAATTTCAAAACCAACAAAACCTATTCGATTTTGTTATTAGAATTGTTGTGATTGAAAAACAACATGGATGACAATGGTTTGTAATTTATAACTTCCCTCCATATGATTAATTCATCAAATTTAGCTAAAAGCATTGGGTTATTAACCAATTTAATGAATGATAAGGACAGAAAGTCTATTTCAAAATTAATTACCGAATTTACAACATTGGCTTTTCAACAGCGGTGTATTCCCCGACATTATTTTTCTCGTTATGTTTATAAGAAAGAACGACAAAATATTTTTGATTTTCTACCAAGCCATTTTCTAGGTAAAATGAAGGCTAAGTTTAACGATCGGGAAGTAACAGAAGTGGTAGAAAATAAGTTGTATTTCAATTTTTTCTATGGACAGTTTGATGTCAGTTTACCGAAAATATTGATATATAATCATAAAAAAATATTTATTCTTGGAAATCGCAGTTTTGAAATTAATAACTCCGAGGATTTTCGCCTGCTATTGTTAAATTTGATTCCTAATCACGATTCTGAAAGCTCAATCTTCATTAAAAGCACTTACGGAACATACGGTGGTGACAAGGTTTATAAGATTACATCCGAACAGTTATCCAAAAACACCGATATGATCAAAACTCTATATCAGGAAATATCAAACGGCGGTTATCTATTTCAGGAAACGATCAGGCAACATCCTGTATTGGACAAATTAAACCCATCATGCATCAATACAATCCGTTTCGATACTTTTATTGACCGAACGGGAAAAGTTGAAATTATATCGGCTCATATCCGTATGAGTATTAATAATTTACATGTTGATAATATTGGCTCAGGAGGTTGTGCAGTTGCTATAAACCTTGAGACCGGACGACTTAAAAAATATGGATATATGCCTTTTAATAGAAGTGGAGGTAAGCTATTAACAGAACATCCGTTAACAAAAACGATTTTCGAAAATTTTGAAATACCTTATTTTGAAATGGCAAAAGAGATGGTTTTAAAAGCTGCTTCAATTATGCCAGGATTACGACTTATTGGATGGGATGTGGGTATAGGGGTTTCAAAACCAGTTCTGATTGAAGGAAATTCAGATTATGATATTAGCGGAAGTGACCTTATGTTTGGGGGATATGGCGCCAATCACGTTTTTAAAAAAGCGCTTGAAGAAATGGATTCGTAATAAACTAATGTAAATGATGTAGTAAAATATAAATTTAGATCGTGACCAGAATCGAACATTTTAATTTTTAGAAAAAATCCCGGTAGCTTTACTTCCGGGATTTTTCATAAATATCATTCAAATAATTTTGTAATTCTTTCCATCGCTTCTATTACGTTGGCGCGCTCAGCAAAAGCTGAAAAACGGAAATATCCTTCTCCTGAGGGACCGAATCCGGCACCAGGTGTTCCAACTACATTGATTTCGTGTAAAAGCTTGTCGAAAAACTCCCACGATTTCATATTATTTTTGGTCTTCACCCATACATATGGCGCATTTATCCCTCCAAAAACTTTAAAACCCAACGAGGTAAGACTTTGATTCATAATACGGGCATTTTCGAGATAAAAATTAATTACCTCCTTTACTTCTTTTTTGCCTTGTTCACTATAAATAGCTGCAGCGGCCTTTTGTACCGGGTACGAAACTCCATTGAATTTCGTAGTATGCCGACGCATCCATAATGGTTTCACTTGGTGAGCATTTCCAATACTGTCATAAGCTACAAGTTCTGAAGGAATTACTGTAAATGCACAACGAGTACCTGTAAAACCGGCCGTTTTAGAAAAACTTCGAAACTCAATCGCAACCTTCTTTGCCCCTTCAATTTCGAAAATAGAATGTGGAATATTTTTGTCGGTAATGAAAGCTTCATACGCGGCATCATATAGGATAATCGATTTATTGGCAATCGCGTAATCTACCCATTTTTTTAAAACTTCCTTAGTTGCCACTGTTCCTGTTGGATTGTTTGGAAAACAAAGAAAAATCAAATCAGGACGTTGTATGGGAAGATCAGGAATAAATCTATTGCCTTCGTTGCATGGCATATAAATAATTTTCTCGAAGTATCCATTCTCCTGATAAATACCGGTTTTACCCGACATTACAGTAGTATCGGCATACACGGGATAAACCGGATCGCAAATTCCAATTTTATTATCTAATCCAAAAATTTCCTGTATATTACCTGTATCACATTTAGAGCCATCGGAAATAAAAATATCGTCAGCCGAAATATCAACCCCTCTGGCCTCGAAATCGTTTTTAGCAATGGCTTCGCGTAAAAATTCATATCCCTGCTCAGGACCATATCCTTTGAATGTGGCAACGTTGCCCATTTCTTCCACACCCTCGTGAAACGCTTTTAAAACGGAAGGGACAAGAGGTTGTGTTACGTCGCCAATTCCCATCCGGATGATTTTTTTATCAGGATGTGCCAGTGAAAATTCTTTAACCCGTCTGCCAATTTCCGGAAACAAATATCCGGCCTTTAATTTCAAATAATGTTCGTTGATTAATGCCATACAAAATATTTAAGTCGTAAGATACGAATTGTAAGTAACTTTCTATACTTACCAAAGGGAATTTTACGAAAAACTAAAAACTAACTATGTCAATTAACAGTCGAAAGTAATAGAAAATACTTTCCAGTTTTCTACTTTGACGACAAAGATATTAAATAAATAATTAGGTACTTTTACCCAAAACAGAAACTCAAAACATTCTACAAACCCATGAATAATTTTGTTAAAGCCCACGGCCTTGGAAATGAATATATTGTTTTAGACAGCACCGAAATTGATTTCAGCCTTACAACTGAACTAATTCAAAAAATATGCAATGTGCATTATGGCCTTGGGTCAGATGGTATATTGTTAAAAGTACCCAGTAATAAAGCCGATTTTGGGTTACGAATTTTTAATCCCGATGGCTCGGAAGCAGAAAAAAGCGGCAATGGATTACGAATTTTTTCGAAGTACTTGTTTGATTATAACCATACAACATTCGATAAATTTACCATCGAGACCCCCGGAGGCCTAGTGACATCCGAAATAATTGAGAAAAGGAATCTGAAAGCTTTTATGATCAAGGTGGATATGGGGAAAGCTGTTTTTATCGCTAAAAATATTCCTGTAATCTTTTCGAAAGAAGAATGTTTTGGAGAAGAGCTAATTGTTGAAGACAAAAAATTTATGATTCATTGCGTTTCAGTGGGTAATCCGCATTGTGTTATTTTGACTGATACACTTAATGATGCAGAAACCAGAAAATATGGCCCTATCATTGAAAACCTTCCAATGTTCCCAAACCGCACAAATGTTCAGTTTGCACAAGTCATTAACCATAAGTTGGTGGAAATAAGAATTTGGGAAAGAGGAGCCGGATACACATTGGCATCGGGCAGTTCGTCGAGCGCAGTGGCATGTGCCATGATTAAAAAAGGGCTCACTGATAGAAATTTAACTATTCAAATGCCTGGAGGCACCTTAAAAATTGACGTAGCCGAAGACTGGAGCATTCGTATGACAGGCGAAGTGCGTGAAGTGGCCTCAGGGGTATTGAGTGATGAGTTAGTGAGAGCTTAATGATAGTGAAATTTGTACTTTTTTTAACATTTGAATCATGATTGGAAAAAAATTGCCTTTTACAAAGGAACAACTCGAAAAAATCGCCGAAGAGTATCCAACTCCTTTTCATATTTATGATGAGAAAGCTATTCGAGCCAACGCGCGAAAACTTAATACTGCTTTCTCGTGGAACAAGGGATTTAAGGATTATTATGCAATTAAAGCAGTTCCAAATCCTTATCTCATGAAAATTCTTCGTGAAGAAGGTTTTGGTATCGACTGCTCATCGATGGCTGAATTGGAACTTGCTGAAAAAGTAGGACTTCGTGGCGAAGAAATCATGTTTACGTCAAACGATACTCCTGCCGAAGAATTTAAAAAGGCAATGGATCTCGGAGCTATTATTAACCTTGATGATATTTCACATATTCCTTTTCTGGAAAAACACGCCGGAATACCGGAACTCATTTGTTTTCGCTATAATCCAGGCCCGCTTAAGGAAGGAAATATGATCATCGGTCAACCGGAGGAAGCCAAGTATGGTGGTACACGTGAACAACTTTTTGAGGCATATAAGATAATGCGCTACAAAGGTGTGAAACGATTCGGCATCCATACCATGGTTGCTTCCAACGAACTTGACACCAATTATTTTATCGAAACTGCCGAAATATTATTCGACCTGATTGTGGAACTATCGGAAAAACTTAATATACGTTTCGAATTTGTTAACCTGGGAGGAGGAATTGGCATTCCTTACCGCCCGGAGCAAACGCCGGTTGATCTGAACGTCATGAGCGAAGGAATTCGTAAGCTATACAATGATTTGATAGAAGCGAACGGATTAGCACCCATAAAAATATACTTCGAAACCGGACGCGTAATTACCGGACCTTACGGATACCTTGTTTCCCGGGTTCTTCATATTAAAAATACCTATAAAAAGTATGCCGGTCTGGATGCAAGCATGGTTAATCTAATGCGACCTGCTTTGTACGGTGCTTATCACCACATCACTGTAATGGGCAAAGGTCATCTGTCGCATCAAACTCCCTACGATGTTACTGGTTCCCTATGTGAGAACAACGATAAATTTGCTATTAACAGGTTGCTGCCTGAAATGGAGCCTGGCGATTTGGTGGTGATTCACGATACCGGTGCACACGGACATGCTATGGGCTTTAATTATAACGGTAAACTACGTTCGTCAGAACTTCTTCTTAGAGAAAATGGTGAAGTTATGCAAATACGCCGTGCCGAAACTATTGAGGACCATTTCGCGACCCTCGATTTTGGAGGATTAGCAAAATTTGAAGTGTGAAAAAAGTATTGAGTACAACAAAAGATCATAATTTTATAGAAAACTCAGTCATACTCCCATACTATTCATAATTCAAAAATAGATACCTAAAAAAATGATTGACGATATAAATAAAGCTCTTGAAGTATTAAGAAAGGGCGGGATTATACTATATCCTACCGATACCCTTTGGGGTATTGGTTGCGATGCCACCAACAGCGATGCAGTTGCCCGCATTTACAGTCTAAAACAGCGGGAAGAAACCAAAAGCATGTTGGTGCTAGGAGATAACGCCAATCGCATTTTACGATATGTTAAGGAAGTACCTGAAATGGCATGGCAATTACTCGAAGTAAATGATCAACCAATGACTATCATTTATCCCGGAGCTATTAATCTGGCCCCAAATCTGATTAACAGCGATAAAACCATTGGAATACGAATAACGAATGATCCCTTTTGTCAAACATTAATCTCGAAATTAAATCGTCCCTTAGTTTCGACCTCAGCTAACATCAGCGGGGAACCCTCTCCGACTATGTTTGACGAAATATCCGACGAAATAAAAAATGGTGTGGATTATGTGGTAAAATGGAGGCAGGATGATATTAATAAACGTCCACCTTCACAAATAATTAAACTAGGATTAGGTGGAGAAATAGAAATATTGAGAAAATAGACCGCAGTTGACGAATAATAAATTTAGCCGTCAACTGCAGATTCTTTAGAAAGTTGTTTCTTTTAATTTACCTGAACCGCTTATAGATGCATCAATTACTGGTTTCCCTGAATAATATACATCTCCGCTACCCGACACTCTCACTTCCAGTTTGTTTGAAACAACTAATTTGCAATTGCCAGATCCACTCACATGAACATCCGCATCCTGTGTTTGAAGTTGACTTGCAATTACATCACCCGAACCCGAAATATGTATCTCGTGCTTTTTTGCTTGGGTTTTACCCGATACAGTAATAGATCCAGATCCCGAAATATGTGATTCTACATTATTAACAGCTTTTAAATCGGCAAGCAATATATTTCCGCTACCCGAAATGCTTAAAGATAAGCCATCAGCACTAATCGCATTATTGGCAATGATTGAACCCGACCCACTAATAGATAAATCCTTCACATTTTCCATGGTAATATAATAGGTTAATTTACCGATGTGCCAGGAACCATGTTTAGTTTTAATCTTAAGCTTAGAACCCTCCACTACAGACTCGATCTTTTCAATATCGGATGCTGCACCTTCAACTATTACTTTTTGAGGCGACCCCTGAATGAGTTTAACGTCACCCGAAATAGATAGGCCTATTCCATCAAATATTTCAACTTTGCGTTCTTCCTGAATTACTTTGTCGCCCCCAGATGATGAATAATTGCTGGTTACATCTTTGCAGTTGATAGCTGAAAGGCTCAAACTGCCAATCATAACAAAAAGAATAATATACAGTGTTCTCATACCTATAAATTTTAATTAATGATTAATCTGTTTAAAAGACGAATCATTTTGAACAATGCTGCATTTTGAATTAATATTCAGAAAATTAATCCTAAACCTCTGCACGTTTAGTGAATTATGGGGTTTCTTACGTTTTTTTACTACTAACGATTAAGATTAATCAGACCATCAGGGGCATCAATCAATATTTCCTTATCTTCATGATTTACGCGTACAATAGTTTCTCCGGATACCGGAATCAATATTTCTTCCTCGCCATTCATTATCTGCAACAGTAGATTATGATTGTAATCGAGCAGTTGATCAACTATCCCAATTTTGCCGGCTGTTTTATCGATAACCACATAACCTGAAAGTTCCTGACTAAAACTTGGTTCGTCGGCATAATCGGCCACTGTAAATAATTGTAAAACACTGTTACCAAGAAACTCTTTTGCTGTATCAGACGAGTCAACATCTTCAAAACCTATCACTACCGAACTGTCAGAGGTTATCCGCAGGGATTTAATAAAAAAAGGAACCGGCAATCCATCAATTTCGATGAACACCGATTCCCAATCTTCAATTTCTTCGCTAATCATTGAATCCGAAACCATTACGTACTCACCTTTAAAACCATGTAGTTTAGCAAGTACTCCTATTTCCCGGTATTCGGAATTATTCATTAATAACGAAATGAGTTATTATATTATTCAGCAGCTGGAGCCGGAGTTTCAGCAACTGGTTCTGGAGATGCTTCAACAGGAGGAGCAGCAGCTATTTCAGCAGCCTTACGGTCAGCCTGAAGCTTTTTGGCAATAGCCTGTGATTTTGCTTCTTTTACTTTAGCTTCAGCTTCGAAACGTTGTTTTTTATCCTCTTCTTTAGTCTTAACAACATTTTCCTTTTCAGCCAGAATCTTGGTGTCTTTTTGACTCATCCAGTCCTGAAATCTTTGTTCGGCAACTTCAGCAGAGAAAGCACCTTTTTTTGCTCCTTCGAGTAAGTGTTTTTTCATAAAAACACCTTTTTTTGCAAGGATTGTGCGACATGTATCTGAAGGTAAAGCGCCATTCTGAAGCCAATCCAAAGCCCTGTCGAAATCGAATTCGATAGTTGCTGGATTTGTGTTTGGGTTATATACTCCCAAACGTTCAATGTATCGGCCATCACGTGGCGCCCTGCCGTCAGCTACAACAATGTGATAAAAAGGATAACCTTTTTTACCATGACGAGATAATCTGATTTTTACGGGCATACGTTACGTTTTAAAAAATAAATACTTAAAAAATTTGTGGCGCAAATATACAATTATAATTTGAAAAAGGAATATGGTTAAAATTAAAACTAACTATCATTCTAATAGAACTCGAAATTCCATTCTTTGGGATAAATCCAAATCTCGAAGGGTTTCTGAGTTGACCCCAGAATAACCCCATTTTTATCAATCGTTTGAAGAAAAATATTATAAAACCCAATATTTGAAGATTTTAAAACATAAGTCGCCTCATGATTATTTACCACTTTTTCGGATTCGCCAGATTGCATTGTTCCATGCGGTAGCATTATACCGAACTCAAAATTATATGGCCAAAATTCATATTTCATCAGGATATATGTGTCATTACCCGCAAAGTTATCCTTGGCTACGTAACTTACCAGCTGGTTTTCTATTATCTGATTTCTAACATGCTGCAATTCATATATTGGTTTCACAGTTGAAACGGTATATTTATAAATACGCAAGCCCGATATTTCCCCATTCAACTGGCGTATACCTTTATCAAATCCTGCAAATCCTTTTCCAACCATCAATACTTTTTCCAGACTATCGCCCTTATTTTTATCAATATAGGAAGTAACATCTTTGAAAAACATCTGCGATGAATCGGGGAAAAAGGCATGCGGAAAAATATTTAATATTTTTTCTCCCTTTTTTAGCTGAAGAATAATTCCTTCGGGTCTTTTATCAATGACAAACGTGTATTTTTCTCCGGTAATTATAGGTATATATGTGTCCCTGCAATATTGGGGTTGACGATACGTACTTATGGTATAAAACAAATACTCAACCGGCTGCGGTATCACATTGTAATGACCTATTTCAACTGCCAGGTGAAATTGTGGCTCTTCTTCCCCATTGTCATTATCGTTTTTATTAATCGATCCATAATAAAAAAGTGGCATAAAAGAATTTAATGCGCCGCCATCGTAACGAAAATCTATCTCAATCCGACCGAAGGTGAGTTGACTGATGTCGTCGGGAATTGCATCCTCATTGTAAATACCAGGTGTAAATTCACTGATCAAACTTTCAGTAAACAAAATATTTTCAAAAGTGCCTTTGTAGTCATTTACTATCCAGTGATCATCTTTTTGATCCTTTTTACAACTGCAATAAAATACTATAAACAATAAAAGTAAAACCCGATTCATCAGTTTTGTTTCTAAAAAATTTGGAAAGATTTACTCACCATATAAATATTGTAATCCGTTTGATTTAACCGGAAAACCTGATTTATTATATTCGTAAACTGTTGTGGATTCATTTTTATATTCTTTACCTTCACTATACCAAACATAAGTTTCTTTGGTGATATTATTCTGATTAGTAAATCGTCCCGGTTCACCTGTATTGTTAAAAATTGTAAACGGATTGATTTTATCATCATACTCGTAATAAACAGTATGTAAAAGTATTATATTGCCATTGAGCTCAACCCTATAATTTGAAGTCTTTATTAAATTACCTGATACATCATACTCATAATTATCATATTGTGTCAACATATCCTGAGGGCTATACATAGAACTCTTTACTACATTTCCATTTACATAAGTATAAATTTGATAGAATAGCAATTGAGCATTTCCGCTATTCAGAAAAAAAGACAATCTTTTTGTCAATTTTCCTGTATTATCATATTCAAAATCATAATAATCGGTAACCTTTGCTTGTCGTGGATCTGCCCCAGAGTCAATAGTGGAATTTGGAAATGCAACGCAGCTAAATGATGCATTAAATGAAAGTGACCGTTCCATTTTTATCAACCTGTTTTGCGAATCGTACAAATACTTTTTATACATTGAAGGCTCGACGGCTTCTGCAATTTGGCAATTATTATTGTAAATCAAATCATTAACAAAAACCTCACCCGATTTTACCTGACTTATCAGGGATGGACTATGACATGAGTTATCGACCTTGTCCTTGGTACACGAATTGATTCCAAAAAAAACAATGACAGTCAATAGATAATTTTTCATTTGGTATAGTTTAAAATAAGTTGGAATGGCAATCTGCCATGTAAGCAAATAACTCAACAATGAGATTTTAATTCACGTTTATTTGTAATACTTTGACATTTAAAGTTTTTTTACCCCTGAGAAATGAAAAAAATTTGTTTAATGATTAATAGATGGCAATAACATGAAATGGTTGCTTCATTTGAAATGATTATTTATCCCATTTTCAAATTTAACGAAGTGTTGTTTATTTCTATTTATTTCATTTATGTACCTCAACACTTCGGTAAATTTCAGCAATATTCTTAAAATGAAATACTTAGATATATATTGAAATATTTCTTTATTTCTATGTATTTCAACCTGTTACATTTTGTAAAAATGCAGAAGTTGAAAAATTACCGAAATATTGTACCTTATTCACTTAAATATTTTTTCAAAAAAAACATCCTGTCCATGGTTAGGTGCAACCCATAACAATAGTCGGTTTGGGGAACATTAACATCTGTGTAAGTTTCTACATAAGCCGCCAATGAAATTCCTTTATGGATTTGTTTACGGAAAGCCAGTTTAAAAGTGGCCAAATCGCGAATGGGTCTTTTTTCGTCGTGGAAAGGAATTAATGCGCTATGAAAAAGAGTTTCTCCTTTTGGCGATATAAACATATCTCCATGGAAATACCCCGCCTGGAAGATAAAATTGGACACATAAATTTCCGTTCGGGGATAGATCGCATAGCCTTCGCGGAATGCTTGCAGTTTTTGGGGCGACATATCTTTATAGCCCATATACCAGAATTCAAAATTTAGTTCCCTAATTTTTCCGCTTTTTGGATAAAGCGAAGTCTTGATACCAGATGCAAAATCAAAAATAGTCCGCAGTGGAATATCCACTGATAGACTTTGGCCTCCATGATGATTTATAAGAGTTTGAAATGGTATGGAAATGTTGAATTTTCGATCGTCTGACAACAGTTTCCAAGTAAACGTAGTACCATAGGTGAGCTCCTCCTGAAATGGGTCGTTGGGTAGAATAAATTTTTCCCAGTCGAGCCAGATATCTGCTTTTACCTGCTTTGTTTTAAAAAGGAATTGAACTCCATTCTCGGTTGCATCGGTATAGTTTTTCTCCCATCGGTACAAAGGTTCTATCAGTCCATGATTACTGCCACCGTAGAGTGTTCCAAGAATAGTCTGAAAATATTGAACGGGCTGATATTGAAATCGAAATACAGGTTCAAGCCGGTAAATCCCATCTCGTCCAAAATATTTTAAAAGTCTGATACCGGCTTCAATTCGTGTTGTTGATCCGGGGTTATATACCAGCGTAGGTTCGACCTGAAATCCCGGATATGTTGCACCTTCGTATAACGTGTTGAAATATTCGTTGTTCTTGAAGAAACTTCGATTTGTAAAATGTAACGAAAGTTTTTGGCTATCAGCTGGCGAAAAAAAATTATCAACTGTAAAATCAATAGGTAATTGAGATTTAACAGAAAAAGACCCAATTGTGATGAACAGAAAAATGAAAAAGAAGCGCATACCATTCTATCAAAAAAGACAATACAAACATAAGAAAATTAGAGTTGTTTCAATAACCCTTCTACAAAAATATAAATAAGGGCGTTCTAAAATCAACAAATTTTACCTTTCTTTGATAAATTTTAAAGTCCAATAAAACATTAAAGTACGTTTAAGTTTTCCGATGAAACCCACAAGTTTTGAAACACAAAAATATAACAATATGATAATAAGTTCATTTGTGGTTGCATCATACATTAACAAACAAATCATTATATGATGAACAACTTCAAAAAGATTAATGTCATTGCCGGTTGGATTATAGGAATCATTGCCAGTACAGTATACATTTTGACTATTGAGCCAACCGCTAGTTTTTGGGATTGTGGTGAATTTATTGCCACCGCGTTGAAACTTGAAGTGGGTCATCCCCCGGGTGCGCCATTATTTATGCTTCTCGGACGGGTTGCAACCTTGTTTGCCGGAAGCAGTGTTACCGCCATTCCTATTACCATCAATATATATTCGGCACTTTGTAGTGGTTTTACCATACTTTTCCTCTTTTGGAGTATTACGCATCTTGCCCGTAAAATAGTTGGAAATAAAACGGAATATACACTGGCCGAAGTTATTTCAATTATTGGTAGTGGTGTTGTAGGAGCCTTAGCATATACATTCTCCGATTCCTTTTGGTTTTCAGCTGTGGAAGGCGAAGTATATGCATCATCATCCTTTTATACCGCTATCGTATTTTGGGTAATATTAAAATGGGAGAATGAGGCAAATGAAAAATACGCCAACCGCTGGATTATTTTGATTGCTTATCTCATGGGGTTGTCTATTGGTGTTCACTTATTAAACCTTTTGGCTATACCTGCCATTGTAATGATTTATTATTTTAAGAAATATACCGTTACCAGAAATGGGGTGATAATTGCATTATTATCAGGAATTTTTATTTTGGGGGTGATTATGTATGGTGTTATCCAGGGAACTTTTACAGTTGCAACCTGGTTTGAACTTTTCTTTGTGAATGTGTTGAGCTTTCCATTCTCTTCCGGGTTTGCCATTTACCTGATTTTATTGATTGGTGCTGTTATATTTGGTTTATGGTATACTGCAAAAAAAGGAAAAGTGATGTGGAATACCATTCTGCTTGCTTTGGCTGTTATTCTTTTGGGGTATTCATCTTACGCCACAATTCTGATAAGGTCGTATGCCAATACCCCTTTGAATGAAAACAACCCCTCAAACCTTTTCAATCTCCTCTCATACCTGAACCGCGAGCAATATGGCGATAGACCTTTGTTGTATGGTCCATATTATAATGCACCCGTTAAGGAGGTAAAAGAAGGCTCGCCAGTTTATATTCAGGATGTAAAAACAGGAAAATACAAAGAAATTTATCATCGGCCTGAATATGTTTACGATCCGGCATTTTGCACCATTTTCCCTCGTATGTATAGTCGCGAGCACGCCAAAAACTATCAGGAATGGGCTAATATCAAGGGAACAAAAATACAAAGTACAAACGAACAGGGAGAACCAACCACATTAATTAAACCTACTTTCGTTGAGAATCTGACATTTTTCTTTAAATATCAGATAGGTTATATGTATTTCCGGTATTTTATGTGGAATTTCTCAGGCCGTCAAAACGATATTCAAGGGCATGGAGGTATTTTAAAGGGAAACTGGATTACAGGTATTAATTTTATTGATGAGTTTAGACTCGGCCCACAAGATAAGCTTCCGGCTTCCTTAAAAGATAATCAGGCGCGGAATAAATATTATATGTTGCCGTTCATCCTGGGTTTAATTGGGTTGATGTTTCACTACCAAAAAAACCAAAAGGATTTCTGGGTTGTTTCACTACTGTTTTTTATGACAGGCATCGCTATTCTTCTCTATCTGAATCAAAAACCAATGGAACCTCGTGAACGCGACTATGCTTATGCCGGTTCATTTTATGCTTACGCTATTTGGATTGGGTTAGGGGTAATGGCTCTCATTGATATGTTAAAGAAAAGGATGAATGGGGTAGTTGCTGGAATTTTAATTACCATATTCACGCTTGGTCTGGTACCTGGTATTATGGCCAATCAAAACTGGGATGACCACGATCGGTCGCATCGATATACCTGCAGGGATTTTGCTTACGATTATCTGAACTCATGTGAACCGAACGCTATTTTGTTTACCAATGGCGATAATGACACTTTTCCTCTATGGTATGCTCAGGAAGTGGAAAATATCCGCACAGATGTAAGGGTGGTGAATCTTAGTTACCTGGGCGCTGATTGGTACATCGAACAAATGCAGCGAAAAGTATATGAATCGGAAGCCTTGCCGCTTACAATGAAAAAAGAAAAATACCAGACCGGCTCACGAGATGTTTTATATATTGTGGATCGTGTTAACAATTACGCCGATCTGAAGGATGTCATGGATTTTGTTGCCAGCGATTCTATCATAACTAAAACATTACCCAATTATCGTGAAAGAATCGAATACCTGCCTGCTAAAAAGTTCAGCATTAAGGTCGATTCGTCTGTTGTGATGGCCAACCATGTGGTGGCTCCTAAATTGGCTAAATTGATCGTTCCTGAAATGAAATGGGAATTAAAAAAGCGTACGTCGATTTATAAGAACGATCTGATGGTGCTTGATATGATGGCTCACAACAACTGGAAAAGGCCGATGTATTTTGCCATAACAGTTTCTGACGAAAACTATCTGGGTCTCGAAAAATACTTCCAGTTACAGGGTCTGGCTTATAAGATTGTGCCTATCGAATCCACGGAACGAAATGATTTCCAAAATGGAAGCATCGATACTGAAATTCTTTATAATAATTTGATCAATAAATTCGTTTGGGGTGGAATAGCCAATCCGAAGGTTTACCTCGATGAAAATAACATGCGTATGCTATCGAATTTCAGGAATAATTTCGCTCGTTTAGCAGAAGCTCTAGTAAAAGAAAATAAAATTGATTCGGCCAAGGTGGTTTTAAATAAATGTCTCGAAGTGATGCCTATTGATAGAATTCCTCTCAACTATTGGGCTTTGCCATTGGTGGAACAATTTTACAATGTTAAATTGATTGATAAAGCTAATACTCTTGTAGATAAACTTTTAACCACTACCGATGAAGAACTGAAATATTATTTCAGGCTTCGTGGAAAATTTGCAGAAGGTATTGATTATGAAAAAAGGGTTAATATGCAGGTTTTAAATGAGCTTGTCCGTATAACCGATGCTAATGGTCAAACACCTTTAAAAGATAAAATAAATACCGTTTTCCAAGGGTACATGAGATCGTTTGCACCAACACAACAATAAACAATGTTTTGGGTAAAAATACCAGACTGGATTCAATACCTGTTTCCTCAATTAGTTTGGAAATTACCGGAAACTGAAAGAACGATATATATTACTTTTGATGATGGTCCAACACCGGGAATTACTCCCTTGGTGTTGGACTTTCTTTTTCAATACAATGCAAAGGCTACATTTTTTTGTACCGGCTGGAAAGTTGTAAAACACCCAACATTAATTAACTCTATCCGGTTGGCTGGTCATGTCATAGGTAATCATGGCTATAATCATACAAGCGGCTTTTGCTCTAAAACCAGGGAGTATAGTGCAGATGTACTCAAAGGAGCACTTGTAACTCAAAGCAATTTATTTCGACCGCCATTCGGGAGGATCATGCCTTGGCAGATAAAACATCTTAAGTCAAAATTCACCATTGTGTTGTGGAGTATTATGAGCATGGATTTTTCTTCAAAAATAAGCATCGAAAAATGTTATAAGAATGTAGTTGATAATGTATTCCCAGGAGCAATTATCGTTTTTCACGATACTGATCAGGCGTCGGCTCGTCTACTTAAGGTATTGCCTCAGCTTCTATCATTTTTGCAGAGTTGCGGATATGAGTTCAAGGCGTTAGACAATATATAAATAGCCAGAAATGCGCTAATAATTATTCATACACTCATGGGTATTTGTTAAGCGATTTCTTGTTGGTTTTAATTATAAATTTGGGTTTCTTGTAAACTCAAATTACAAACATGAAGTCCTCCTACCGACAAAAATGATGGTTTTGCCGATTTTTTATTCGCAGGATGTACAACAAACCATAATTTTGAACTAAATTAACACACTAAGTATATGGAAACACGTAATTCAAAATATATGGACAGAAGAATACTACTTGGCGCACTTTTTATTTTTTTTGGAGGACTTTTTTTGTTGGAAGATACTGGCTGGTTAGGCTTTTCTCTTCATAACATCATTTTTTCATGGCAAATGCTTCTCATTTTTATTGGTATTTTAAATGTTTCACACAAAAGGAATAGTTCATTTGGCGCGATACTGATAGCTGTGGGAACTATTTTCCTGATACCCGAAATATTTAATATCTCCTATAATACTGATAAACTTTTCCTTCCTATTATTTTGGTTACTATTGGCGTAGTTATTCTATTTCACAAACGGCGAGGTCGACACGACTGGGAATCATGCAAAGGTTGGAAAGATAAGGATTATTGGAGAAATAAAGATAACTGGAGAAACTCAAATACGGACAATCAGAAACCGAATGACTCGGGAGATAATTATGGCGGTTGGAATAAGACAAAAGATTCTACATCTGATTATCTTGATGAGGTAAATGTATTTGGCGGAAGCGAACGAAAGATCTATTCTAAATCATTTCGCGGAGGTAAAGTAACTTCTATATTTGGTGGTTCTACCTACGATTTGCTGAATTGTGAGCTTGGTGACGGTAAAAACATGATCGACGTGGTTAATATTTTTGGCGGTTCCAAACTTATCATTCCTGCCAATTGGAAAGTTCACGTGGAGGTGGTATCAATTTTTGGCGGATTTGTTGATAAACGGAGGGGACCTGCTATTTCTTTCGACGAAAATTCAAAAGAATTATATATTACAGGGGTCGCAATTTTTGGGGGTGGCGAAATAAATAGCATCTAATAAACTTCCCCCCAATGGTGCATCCTGTTCTTCAAAAGAAAAAGTATTTGGTTTATTACCTTTTGGCATGGGCATTTATTGGAACTGTGCATGCAACGGTATTAAATCATTTCTATGGATTTAATCATTTGATATCCTTTACGGATAGTTTTGTGTTTTATTCACTTTTCGGTATTATTGCTATCGGTTTGTGGTACACTGTAAAATACAGTGATATTAATAAAGCAAAGATAACAGACGTTATTTTCAATCACGGAGGAGCTGCTGCTCTAACTCTTGTTATCTGGTATCTGACAGGTTCTTTTTTATTACGGCAGATTTTTGCCGATAACACTGAATATTTGAACTTTCTAAATGTTTCCATTCCCTGGAGACTCACAATCGGTGTGTTTCTGTATCTTTTGATTATACTTATTTATTATCTGGTTATCTCGTACCGAAACCTTCAGGAAAAGATTTTAAATGAGGCAGAACTTAAATCTCTTGTAAAGGAAACTGAGCTAAGTTTGTTAAAATCGCAAATTAATCCTCATTTTCTATTTAATAGTTTAAATTCAATTAGTTCGTTAACTATTACAAATCCTGCCAAAGCACAGGAAATGATTATCAAATTATCGGAATTTTTACGACATTCTATTGGGCATAAAGAGAGGCAAATGATTAGTCTGTCTGAAGAAATGGATCATATCCTGTTATACCTCGACATAGAAAAGGTGCGTTTTGGCGATCGGTTGGTTTATCGATTGGATATTAGCGAAAGTTGTAAAAATTTCGAAGTCCCAAACATGATTTTACAACCACTTTTTGAAAATGCCGTTAAACATGGAGTTTATGAGTCGTCCGACGAGGTTACTATTTCCTTTGTTTGCGAACCATGTATGGATGGAATAAAGCTCAAAATTTCGAATAATTTCGATTTGGAAGCTGCACCCCGAATGGGAAACCGCATGGGAATAAAAAACATTATTAATCGCCTTCGACTTATCTATCAGCGTGAAGATTTGCTGAAAACCAACAAAAGCAATTCAATTTTTGAAGTAGAAATGATTTTACCAAAACTGACATGATACGAGCCATAATTATAGAAGACGAGCAACCTGCCCGCGATCTGATCAAACATTACTTAACTGCTCATTCCAACATTACTCTTTTGGGGGAATTTGCCGACGGTTTCTCTGGTTTAAAGGCCATTCAGGAATTGAAACCCGATTTGGTATTTCTTGATGTTCAGATGCCTAAACTTACTGGTTTTGAGCTGCTTGAACTGATTGATGAAACGCCCCGGATTATCTTTACCACTGCTTATGATCAATTTGCCATACGTGCTTTTGAACTTAATGCGGTTGATTATTTGTTGAAACCTTATTCACAGGATCGATTTAATCAAGCCATTTTAAAAGCATTGGAAAGAACTCAAAAGGAACCACTTTCTCAAAATATAACCAAACTTACTGAGCATGTTTTGGAGAAACAGAACATCCTCGATAGGGTGGTGGTAAAAACTGGCAGCAAAATAAAAGTGATTCCTGTGGACCAGATTATTTATGTTGAATCGCAGGATGATTACGTGATGATATACATTGTGGAAGGAAAATACCTGAAACAACAAACCATGAAGTATTTCGAGCAACACCTCGATCCAGGTAAATTTCTACGCATTCATCGGTCGTATATTGTGAATATCGATACCATCAAACAGTTGGAATTGTATGAAAAAAATTCATATCTTGCTATACTCTCCAATGGCGCTAAGCTTAAAGTCAGCGATAGTGGTTATAAAGCGTTGAAAAGCCTCATGAAGTTTTAAAACGTCTTCACCGGATATGTTTGTTTATCATTTTAAACAATTCATCACGGTTTAATGGTTTGGTAATATAATCGTCGCATTTATACTCCATAGCTCTTTTGCGATCCTCGGGATAAGCATATGCTGTTTGTACAATAATGGGAATTGTGTTGTCTATGTCCCGCTTAATAATGCGTGATGCTTCTAATCCATTCATTTCCGGCATTTTAATATCCATAAGGATCAGATCAATATCCTCTGTTTTTTTGCAGACTTCGATTGCCTTAAGTCCATTTTCTGCATGTATCACAATAGCGCCAAGGTTTACAAGTATTTCATATAAATAGTGTAAATTGGAATCCTCGTCCTCAACCACAA
The DNA here is from genome assembly GCA_025350365.1 of Bacteroidales bacterium. Taxonomy (GTDB): domain Bacteria; phylum Bacteroidota; class Bacteroidia; order Bacteroidales; family JAAUTT01; genus JAAUTT01. The sequence continues at coordinate 32,858 of JANXXY010000188.1, forward strand.
GAATTTTTTTTCCTGTTAAATTGGTTTGTTGTATTGTGCCGTTAGCTTCCAAATTGTATGTATTATCTTTGGGTTTATAAACAATTGTAAAATAAAAATCGGATCCCTTGTCTGGCTCTGATTTTAGCCAGATTTTGCCACCGTGTAACTCTACAAATGCTTTAGAAATGGACAATCCTAAACCTGTTCCTCCATAAACATTTGTATCACTCTGGTCGGCCTGTCGAAAACGTTCGAAAATTAACTCCTGAAATTCAGGTTTTATCCCAATGCCTGTATCAGAAACATAAAATTCAATAACGTCGTTTATAAGCCTGTACCCAAAATTAATTTCACCGTGTTTGGTGAATTTAATTGCATTAATAAGCAGGTTGTTTAATACCTGCCGGAGTTTAGTGTGGTCGGACACAATTTCGCAATCTATATCATTAAGCGTTTTGCCGGAATATAACTTCAGGCCTTTTTTTTCGGCAAATGGCCGAAAAAACATCTGCAATTCATCGATAAGAATATTCAGTGAAAACTTACTTTCACTCAAAGAAATTTGACCCGATTCGATGCGGGAAATGTCAACTATATCATTGATAATTGACAAAAGTTGGTTACAACTATTATTTATAATTTCGACATATGACTTCCGGCTCTCATCGCCTACCGACTTATCCACCAGCAAACTTGCAAACCCGATGATCCCGTTCATTGGAGTTCTTATTTCATGGGAAATATTCGCCAGAAATGCGGTTTTCAATTTATCGCTTTCTTCGGCTTTGATTTTTGCATTTAAGAGTTCAACCTCTGTTTTTTTACGTTCGTTAATTTCCTGCTGAAGGCGCTCATTGGTATCACACAACTCTGAGGTTCGTTCCTTCACCATAATCTCCAGTTGGGAACGGTATTTTTTCAATTCATCTTTCGATCTCTTTCTGAATATTGCATTTTCCACTGTAACAGGCAACATCATCAGATAACTGCCCTGAATATCCTTGGTAAGATAGTCGTAAGCACCGGCTTTCATGGCCATAACAGCAGTTTCTTCGCTTCCCATACCAGTAATAACGATGATCGGAACATCCTTTATAGTTTCTATTAGATCCATAACATTTCCATCGCCCAAATTGAAATCGGAAACGATACAATCAAACTTGGTTTCTATTGCCATTGATATTCCTTCGTTCAGGGAACAGGCAAGCTTGTAATCGAAATTGCACATGCTCTTTTTTGTTGACCTTTCAAAGGCCATTCTGTCGATGTAATCGTCTTCTATATAAAGAATTTTATATTCCATTTGTTTACCCGTTAAAAGGAAGAGCGCTAAGTGTCCAATACAAATCGATGGTTCTTACTACCTCAACAAATTGCTTATAATCAACAGGTTTTAGCATATAACCGGCAATGCCCAGCTTAAATGTTTCGAGGCGATCCTGATCGTCAAGTGAAGTAGTAAGAACTACAACGGGAATAGAGCGTATATGATCTAATTTGTAACGTGCCTGTAAAAATTCAATTCCATTCATTTTAGGCATATTCAGATCAAGAAGAATAATGCATGGCAAGTCAGTCTGATTTTCGTTAAGATAATCCAAAGCCTCTTCGCCATTTGTAACTGCAATTATTTGATTACTAATGCTTAATTCTTTTAAAGCCCGTTGAATGGTCAAAGCATCAATTTTATCATCCTCGACGAGCAAAATAGGTTTTTTACTGTTCATGTATTCTTTGTTTTAGGGAGTTTAAATTTAAACGTACTTCCTTTATCTTTCTCTGATTCAATCCAAATAGTACCTCCATAAAGTTCTACAATTTTTTTCACCAAAGCAAGACCCACTCCTGTACTTTCTTTCTCATCTCTTGAAGTAAGTGTTTGAAATATCTGAAAAATTTTATCGAAGTACTTTTTGTCAATTCCCGGTCCATTATCAATTACATAAAACAATAATTCCTCACCGTTCTCTTCATGTCCGATTTGTATATATCCAATGCTCTTATCCATAAACTTTATGGCATTACCTATAAGGTTTTGAAAAACCTGTCCAATCCGGATTTTATTAATCATCATTTCGGGTAATTGAGTAACAACCTCAATCGAAATATTCATTGGAGGTGAAAGCAAGTCAATAGTTTCTTTTACCACCTTTTTTATATCTACAAGTTCATCCTTTACAGCCTGTCTTCCAATACGGGAATATTGCAAAATAGCGTTAATGAGGCTTTCGAGCCGGTTTACTCTGCCTTTCATAAGCTCGATCATTGCGAAACCTTCCTTGCCTAGCGCTTTAGCATAATCCATAATCAACCATTCCGCAAGCTGACTTATTCCTCGCAGAGGAGCCTTCAGATCGTGCGATACAATATATGCAAATTCCGACAATTCTTTATTTATCATTTCAAACTGAACAGTTCTTTCAATCACCTTTTTTTCCAGATCAACATTTATATTTTTTAGTTTCTCTTCGGTATTTTTAAGATTAGTTATGTCGCTCATATATCCTTCCAGATACTGAATCTTGCCATTCTTTCGAATAGCATCGCCTACTTCTTCAATCCATATTATGGATCCGTTTGCATGTATTATTCTATAAATCAAATGAAATGGCAAATTTGCCGACAACGAATTATTAACTTCTGTATAAACCCTGTCTTTATCATCAGGATGATATATATCAGCTAAACTTATTTCTTCATTATAAAACTGCTCTTTGGGATAGCCAACCAACTTATATATTGATTCGTTCATATAAATAGTTGTCCATTTTCTATCGTTTTTACACATGTAAATCACGCCCGTCAAATTTTCGGCCAACAACCTGAACTTTTCTTCACTCTCCACAAGTGCTTGATCTGACTTTACCCGTTCCGAAATATCGGTAGAAACGCCAATTATACTTTCGATATTTCCGCGGCCGTCAAGCACTGGAGTAAATTGAGTTTCAAACACTATGTCGCCTATGTAAAGGTTTTGTTGGACCGATAATCCTGAAAGGGCCAGGTCTACCTTTCGGATAATGTTTGGATAATCCTTATAAATGTCTCTGAAAGCCTGACCAACAACCTCCCCGGGCTGCAGCCCAAGTTTTTCAAGTCCTTTACCGTCCGAGAAAGTAAAAACGCCTTCTTTATTAATAATAAATAAAACCAATGGGGCATTGTGGATGATTGCTTTGAGACGTTGTTCGCTTTCAAAAAGGGCTTGTTCAGTTTTTTTCCGTTCGGTTATATCATCATAAGCGCCAAGTATGCCTATAATTTCGCCTTTACTGTTTTTGAGGGGAACCTTACTGACATTCATCCAGCGCAGGCCTTTGTGATTAGTCTGAAGCTCTTCGTAATTTATTTTGGGTATGCCCGTTGTCATAATTTTTAAATCATCCAACCGGTAAATTTCTGCTTCAGCTGGGTCAAAACCAACATCAATTGCACTTATACCTATAACTTCCTTGGTTGAATGTACGTTGGTATCACTTACAAATAAAGCATTGCCCCCCAACAGAATGGAATTTTTGTCCTTCCAGAATACCCGCACCGGAATACAATCTATAACAGCTTCTAGCATCCGCTGTGATTCATCTAAATCAATCTGCGCTCTTTTCCTTAATGTAATATCGCGGGAAGTTGAATGGATCTCAATAATGTGTCCATTTTTGTCGAATAAACTCTTAAGGATGGTTTCTACCCATACATAGTGTCCTTTTTTGTGCCTCATCCTATACTCTAATATATCCTCAACTGGATTTTTGAAAATGATGGCATGTGCATTTTTCACATATTGCACATCGTCAGGATGAAAATAATCATAAGGAATAGTTCCGATAAGCTCTTCAGGTTTATAGCCAAGAACTGATTCAAATGATGGTGTGGCGTATAATATTGTGCCGTCGTAGGAATGTCTTGAAATAAGATCCGTTGAGTTTTCAGCCAGCAATCGAAAGTTATATTCTTTTTCTTCCGGATTGTCAAATTTTACTACTTCCCGGAGATGTTGGTTTTCCTTCCGAAGTTCACCTAGCTCTGTTTGCAATAACTGCAACTGCGCCTCTAATAGTTTGAATTTATCTGCCATCCCTATTGTTAATGCTACAATTAACAAATTAACTTTACTAAATGTACTAATTAAATTTAGATAATAAGAGAAAATCTTGTACCACATCGTTGTTTTTCTTCACACTTTGTATGATTATTGTAACTTTGCCCGTTATTTTGAAATTTTTTCATGATTAAATTAAAAACTCCAATTGTAATTGCCATTGATGGGCATTCATCGTGTGGGAAAAGCAGTTTTGCCAAAAACATTGCCTGTGAATTAAACTATCTTTATATCGATAGCGGCGCTATGTACCGCGCTTTTACCTTATTCGCCATGCACCGCGGATTTCTGATGAATGGAATAGCTAATGATAGTGAGTTGGAAAAAAACATTCATAACATCAACATCGATTTTAAAAAAACCTGCAATTCTGCTTATGAAACTTATTTGAATGGCGAAAATGTAGAAAATGCAATTCGAACAATGCCGGTATCCGAGAACGTAAGTGAAATAAGTAAGATAAAATCAGTTAGGTCGAGGCTTGTTGCATTGCAGCAAAAAATGGGCGAACGGAAGGAAATAGTGATGGATGGCCGTGACATAGGGACGGTTGTATTTCCAAACGCCGAACTAAAACTTTTTATGACCGCCAACCTCGAAGTAAGAGCTCAACGCAGATATAATGAATTAATGGAAAAAGGCACTTCCGTTTTGTTATCCGAAGTACGTGACAATTTAGCTCAACGGGATTTTATTGATGAGAACCGCTTAGAGAGCCCGTTAAAAATGGCTGATGATGCTATAATATTAGATAATTCAAACCTTACCCCCCTGCAACAAATGGAATGGTTTAAAAAATTAGTTGAAAAATTTGAATGATGCTGTTTGAAAACACAGTTTTAATATCTTTGTGCGATGCTGGTTGAAATAGACAACAAATCTGGATTCTGTTATGGTGTAGTTAAAACAATTAAACTGGCCGAAGATGCGCTTGCCGAGGGGTTGGCGGTGTATTGTTTGGGGGATATTGTGCATAACGAAGAAGAAGTTGAGAGGTTGAAATCCAAAGGACTTTTAATTATCAATCGCGAGGAATTGCAGGATATTCATAATGCAAAAATTCTGATTCGCGCCCATGGCGAGCCGCCTGCCACTTATCAGACGATAGAAAATAACACCAATTTTCTTACGGACGGCACCTGCCCTATTGTTCTTCAATTACAAAAAAAAGTACATACGGTTTGGGAAGAGATTAAAGAAAAACAAGGTCAGGTAATTATATACGGAAAAGAAGGACATGCCGAAGTTAAAGGTCTTGTTGGACAAACTGAAGGACATGCAATTGTAATTGACAACATTAGTGATTTGGAACAAATTGATTTTTCGAAACCCGTGGCACTTTTTGCACAAACCACTCAACCACCTGCGGGTTATGAGGACATTGCCAATGCAATTCGGCAGAACATGATGACTTATTTTCAGGTAGATAATATGCCCCTAAAAATCGTAAATTCTATTTGCGGTTATGTGTCAAAACGCGGTGAGCATTTGGCTGAGTTTTCGAAAAATTACGAAGTGGTAATTTTTGTTAGCGGCATTAATAGTTCAAACGGAAAAGTTCTTGTGGAAATTTGCCGGAAAAATAACTCAAATACCTACCTGATATCCAAACCTGAAGAACTGAACTCTGGTTGGTTCAAAAACGTCAAGTCGGTGGGAATATGCGGAGCAACCTCAACCCCACAATGGTTGATGGAAAATATTTTACAAAAAATAAAAGATATAAATTTTTAAAGTAATTTTAAGAGAAACATATAGTTAGTATTTATAGAGTAACGATTAATTTATAATTTGTTTGTATGGCAAAAATTAAGAACCTGGGTGTATTAACTTCCGGCGGCGATGCTCCGGGAATGAACGCTGCAATTCGAGCCGTAACCCGTGCTGCAATTTTCAATAATATTGAGGTATTTGGTATCCGCAGGGGATATGAAGGAATGATTGATGGAGATATAGAAAAACTTGAATCGAAGGATGTGAGCGGAATCATCCAAAAAGGCGGAACAATGCTTAAAACGGCACGTTCTGCTCGTTTCCGCACTCCTGAAGGTAGAAAGCAAGCATATGAAAACCTTGAAAAATTTGGCATTGACGCACTTGTGGTAATTGGCGGTGACGGATCGTTTACAGGAGCCAGTATTCTCTCACAGGAATATAATATTCCGATAATCGGCATTCCGGGAACTATCGATAACGACTTGTATGGAACGGATTATACCATAGGTTACGACACCTGTTTAAATACAGTAATTGAAGCTGTTGATAAAATTCGGGATACTGCCAGCTCCCATAATCGTATCTTTTTTATTGAGGTAATGGGTCGCGATGCAGGGTTTGTGGCTCTCGAAAGCGGCATTGCCACTGGTGCAGAGGTTATTATGATTCCTGAAGTGAAAAATCAGATGGTCGAATTACGCGAATTTCTTTCGCAACGTGCAAAATCCAACAAATCAAGCATTATCATATGCGCTGAAGGCGACGATGAAGGTAATGCATACGAAATTGCAAAAAAAGTAGAATCCGAATTTCCTCAATTCGACATACGAGTAACCATTTTGGGACACATTCAGCGCGGTGGTTCGCCATCAAGCTACGACCGGGTTTCTGCAAGCCGCATGGGCGTGGCAGCAGTGGAAGCATTGCTCGACGACCAAAAAAGCATTATGGTAGGTTTAAGTAATGGCCAGATTGTGCATGTACCACTAAACAAAACAGTTAAAATGCACAAAGGAGTTCCTAAGAGCTTACTGGATGTAGCACATATTCTGGCAATATAGAATTAGTTATAATAGACATGTTTGCATATTCGATCGTCAGAAAAATTAGTTTTCGTAAATATCGAGAAGTAAATTTACATAGATTAATAATGTGTTTAGTAATTTTTACGATCGTATTGTTAGACGGAATGTGGGCTGTCTTTAAAGAAAATAATCTGTGACAATAATTGATTACTTTTTTTTGAAAAATGTTTAATTCTTCTTTGACAGTTTAAATATATGAATGATTTTTCAGCTTTTCCCCAATCCATGAAGGGAGAAAGCTGAGAAATCAACTTATTTCATGCAGGAATTTAGTAAAACCAGATGATTTTTCTAAAGTGTGAAAGAAGAAATAATGTAACAATTCAAACGAAAGCTAAAGAAGATTTCGCACCAATGTTTAGCAAACAGCGGCACATATAGAATAAGGAAAATAAAAAAATAAAAATATTTTTTTATTTTGTATTTTTGAAATTAAATGGCAAACAAAGCATATATAACCCCAAATGTTCTTAAATGGGCACGAGAATCTTCAAGGATGTCCGAAGAAACTGCAGCTGCCAAAGTATTTGTTACTGAGGATAAACTTAAAGAGTGGGAATTAGGATCAAGCCAACCGACAATTAAACAGGCACAGACCTTGGCCAAGTCTTATAAACGACCATTTGCATTATTTTTTCTTCCTGAAGTTCCAAGGGACTTTCAACCTTTACAAGATTATAGAAAAAAGGGAGCAAAAGCACTTACTACTTCTTCTATTTTCATAATTAGGGAAATACAACAAAAACAGAATTGGATAAGTGACGTTTTTGTCGAAAATAAAGAAAATAAATTGCCTTATGTAGGTAGGTTTTCGTTCAAGGACAATCCTGTTACAGTTGCAAATGACATTTTGAAAACATTAGGCATAAACCCCTTACGTTATAATACAGACAATCCCATAAGAGAATGGATATATGCAGCTGAATCAAAAGGAATATTCATTTCTCGTTCAAGTTTTATTCATTCGAGACTCAAATTAGATTCAGAAGAATTGCAAGGTTTTGCCATTTCAGACGCCTATGCACCGTTTGTTTTTGTTAATTCAGAAGATTGGAATGCTCCCCAGTTATTTACGCTTGTTCACGAACTTGCTCATGTTTGGATTGCTGAAACTGGAATTTCAAATGATGTAGAACCTGAGATAAAAAATAAAGATAAATTTCATCCTGTAGAGCTTTTCTGCAATCAAGTTGCTGCAAATGCTTTAATTCCTCATGAATTGATCTCTAATCTGGACAGCAATATTTACCAAAATGCGAGAGAAGTTTTTAAAGTTGCAAAGACCATTGGCGTGAGCTCATTTGCATTTCTGGTGAGGGCATTTAACATGAATATAATTTCAGATACAACTTATCAAAAATTAAAACGCGAAGCTGAAATAGATTTCTCTGCTTTTCTTAAAAGAGAGTCAGAAAAAAAAGCAAAACAAAAAGATAAAATTAAGTCTGGCGAACCCAATTATTATCTTTTACAATTGAATAGAAATAGCAGACTATTTACCCAAACTATATTGGATGCATTTCATGGTGGATTTATTGAGCCAACAGTAGCTAGTAATCTTCTTAATGTTCAGGTAAATAAATTTCGAAAATTAGAAGCACAATTATTTAAATGAGTACAAGAGCACTAATTTATTGTTTGGATGCCAATGTACTTATTCAGGCTTGGCAAAAATATTATTCTCCAAAATTTTGTCCTGACTATTGGGATATTCTTATTGAATTGGGTAAGAATGAAATCATTTTTATTCCTGAATTAGTTCGCGAAGAAATTATTCGAACTGAAGACAATCTTTCTAAGTGGTTAAAAAACAGCAAAATTCCTATTCGGAAAATTGTTGAAAAAGTTACAAAGTGCTTACAAAACATCTATGCAAAAAATCAAGTTCATAAAAATTTGGTTGACAATACAAAAGCAAGATCAATAGCAGACCCATGGATAATTGCACATGCCATAAATGAAGGAGCAACTGTTGTTACAAAGGAAGAAAAAGTTACCGCATTAAATTCAAATAAGATCAAAATTCCCAACGTTTGTGATAATATGGGAGTTAGATGGATTAATGACTTTGAGTTTATTGATGAGATTGATATTAAATTTACATGCAAATTTAAATAAGAAAAACACAAACAACTGCAAACACGTCCTATAAGCTATGGCGGGTTGACATCTACATCATGCATTTTTTATGAACGAAAGTCCCAATCATCTTGTATTTGCCAATGTAATTCTTCCGGTTCCAATTCCAAGGCTTTTTACCTACCTGGTTCCTGAAGAGTTGCGATCAGAAATTGCTCCTGGCAAACGAGTAATCGTTCAGTTTGGGGCAAAAAGGTTCTATTCGGCCATTGTACACCATATTCATTTTACTCAACCGGAAGGTTATACGGTAAAAGAAATCATTTCACTGCTCGACGATAAACCAGCGGTAAATGCCATTCAACTAAAATTTTGGGATTGGATTGCCTCCTATTATATGTGCACATTGGGAGATGTGATGAAAGCAGCTTTGCCATCGGGCTTAAAACTGGAAAGTGAAACGAAAGTCTATATTAATACAGAATTTGAAGCTCAACAACAAATTTCGGAATCGGAGGAACTAATCCTGAATTTACTTTCGCAGCGTAATATTCTGTCGGTGGAAGAAATTGCCAAATCATATAAGAAGAAGGACTTACTAAAAGTGATAAAAAAGCTGGTTGATGATGGCGCATTAATATTGGAAGAATCGCTAAAGGACCGGTTTAAAATTAAAACAGAGACCTTTGTAGAATTAATGCCTCATTTATACGACGAGGCTGAGCTTAAACAAGTGTTCGATATTCTTGGTAAAGCTCATAAACAGCTTCAGATTTTAATGAAGTTCATTCAACTTTCAGAAATTTACACCCCTAAACCCAAAGAAGTATCCAAAAAATCACTCCTTTCCGATTTTCCATCCGGTAATGAACTATTGAAAAGCCTGATAAAAAAAGGTGTGTTTCAAACGTATGAGAAAAAAGAACACGACGACCTTACACAACCAGGGAATGATCACAAACTAAAGCCTCTTTCGCAAGGCCAGAAGGAAGCGTTGAATAGTGTGAGAATTTCGTTCGAAAAACACCAGGTAGTTTTATTGCACGGATATACTGCCAGCGGAAAAACAGAACTCTATATCGAATTAATTAACGAGCAATTAATTGCAGGAAAGCAGGTACTTTATTTATTACCCGAAATAGCTTTAACGGCGCAAATCATAAACCGTCTGAAAGGTGCATTTGGTGAAAAAGTGGGCATCTATCATTCAAAATTCTCTGACAGTGACAGGGTTAAGGTTTGGAACGCCCTAATCGACCCGAATAAGATGAGTCAGTACCAGGTGATACTGGGTGTTAGATCATCTATTTTCCTGCCATTCACTAATCTCGGGTTAATAATAGCAGACGAGGAACACGAAAATAGCTATAAACAATTCGATCCGGCTCCGCGGTATCATGCCCGGGATGCGGCAATTGTGCTGGCACAACTTCATGGAGCTAAAACACTGCTTGGCACGGCAACACCATCTATCGAATCGTATTACAATGCCGAAAATGGCAAATATGGAATAGTTCAACTGTTTCAGCGGTTTGCAAATGTTGAATTACCCGAAATAATGGTTGTCAATATTGAAGAAGCCCGGCAGCGAAAACAGATGAAATCTCATTTCCATCCGGTATTAATCGAAAAGATGCAAGAAGTGCTTGATCTGGGAGAACAAATCATTCTGTTTCAGAACCGCAGGGGATATTCACCTTATTTTCAATGCTCCGTTTGTAATACCATACCTAAATGTAAACATTGCGACGTTAGTCTTACATACCATAAAAATCTTGGTATGTTAGTTTGTCATTATTGTGGTTACAGCACCTCTAAAATAATTATTTGTGAAGCGTGTGGTTCCTCGTCGCTTGTTATGCATGGCTTTGGAACTGAAAAGATTGAAGACGAGCTTGCTCTGTTCTTTCCGGGAAAGCGAATAGCGAGAATGGATTTGGACTCCACGCGGTCGCGAAAAGCATACGAAGAAATGATTAGCGATTTCGAAAACAGAGAACTGGATATATTAGTTGGCACACAAATGATTTCAAAAGGACTGGACTTTGACAATGTGAATTTGGTGGGTGTACTTGATGCCGATCACCTGCTAAATTTCCCGGATTTCAGGGCTTTTGAGCGAAGTTTTCAGTTGATGTCGCAGGTTAGTGGACGTGCAGGACGAAAACACAAACAAGGGAAAGTGATCATTCAAACAACCGATCCCAAAAACTACATTATTAACGATGTAATCAATAACGACTTCCTGCACATGTACAAAATCCAATTGGCTGAGCGAAGCACTTTTGGCTATCCGCCCTTCACGCGACTTATTCAACTTACGCTAAAACATAAAAATCAATCCATGTTGGATGAAGCTTCCTCTTATTTGGCCGATAGTTTGAGGATATCATTTGCAAACCGGGTGTTTGGTCCCGAATATCCTTTAATAAGCAGAATTAGTAACTGGTATCATAAGAATATCCTGCTAAAGATTGAACGACAGGCGTCGTTTGCGAAAGCGAAGGAAATTGTAAGCACAAGTATTAATCAGCTCTCAGCGCATGAAACATATTATCCGGTAATAGTTCAGACGGATGTCGACCCAATGTAGCATGCGTGAAAGAAAGTTAATGATAACAGGTATTAAAAGTACTTATAATAAAATATAGAACCAAGAACCAAGTGATCCGCTAAATTTCCAAAATGAGAGACTTTAGAAAAAACTTAAAACTGACTTTGTTAGTTAATTGAACCAAGAACGGAAGTATTGCATATTAGCAGGTTATAAAATATTAAGTCAAATTAATTTGTTGTATACAGATGGGATAATTTGGGCTCGCAGATTAAGTTTTTAATCTTAAAGGCTAATTATTTTATCGAACAAAATGACATCAGAGAGGTCGAATGTTTATAGAAAAGAATACAGGAAAAAGTATATTCGACCCCAGTCGGGGGTCGGACAGCGTTGTATACAAATAATATTTCTATAAACAAATAATCCCTCTGGGATTTAAATGCAAGGTTCTCGTTGATAAGCGTAAAATCGTGAATTTACTTCAATAAAATCCATCTTTATGATATTGTAATTCAAATGTATAAGATTTTAACAACAGATCCTAATTAATTTTCAATTCCTAGTCAATAAATTGATCGATATTAACTCGTCTTGTTCTTTGTTCTTTTGTCCTTATATTACCTCCTCCTTTTATTATATATTTGCTATCAATTTAAAATTTATCATCTTGAAAACTGATTTTGCCAAAGTTATTGACTCATTCTCCAAATATAAAGTGATGATCATCGGCGACGTAATGATCGATTCTTATTTGTGGGGCAAAGTGGAGCGAATTTCACCCGAAGCTCCGGTGCCCGTGGTTACCAGAACAAGTGAAGAAAACCGATTAGGTGGAGCAGCGAACGTTGCACTTAATATTCAATCATTAGGCGCCACTCCAATTCTTTGTTCGGTAATAGGCAACGACTTACGTTCAAAAACTCTTTACGAGTTACTGGAAAATAAAAATATAACTGCTGAGGGTATCATTGAGGATAATAACAGGGTTACGACCGTTAAAACCCGCATCATCAGCAACCACCAGCAATTGCTCAGAATCGACAGGGAAATTGATCATCCGCTATCACAGGAAATGGAAATAAAATTCATCAGTCATATTTTTAAAGTACTAAATGATAATAAAATAGATTCCATCATTTTTGAAGATTATGATAAGGGATCGATTACACCTAAAGTGATTCAACAGATTGTTGATGAAGCATGTAAACGAGGTATTCCCACTTTGGCAGATCCAAAAAAACGGAATTTTTGCGAATACAACAATACAACTCTTTTCAAACCCAATTTCAAGGAACTGAATGAAGGACTTAAGGTTGAGACCAATAAAGCAAATCCTGAAACGCTTTTCGAAGCTGCTAAAATCCTTCACGATAAAAATAATATCTCTATCATCATGATTACCCTTTCCGAAGCAGGTGTGTTTATAAGTACAGGAAAGGGATACCGGATAATACCAGCTCATTTCCGGGCCATTGCTGATGTATCGGGAGCCGGAGATACTGTTATTAGTGTTGCCAGTCTATGTCTGGCTTCGGGTCTTGATCCATTTGAGACAGCCGCCATTTCAAATATGGCTGGTGGATTAGTGTGTGAAAAGGTGGGTGTAGTCCCAATAGACAGGGAGCTTTTGAAAGCCGAAACAGCAACACTGAAAATTTAACCCATCAAAATACAATAGACGGCAGGTTTCTATAAATTTTATAAATGGCGATGCCAATAAATTACGGGGTATGGCGCAGTTGGTAGCGCGCGTCGTTCGGGACGACGAGGCCGTGGGTTCGAGTCCCGCTACCCCGACTTATAAATAAATAAAATACAGTTAATTAAAGTTGGTTGTTTTTAATTATTTTTTATGTTTTATATTATGAACAAAAAGCGTATATTTGTCTGTAATATCAATCATTATGAAAACTAAAAAAACTGTTTTACTCCCTTCATTACAAAAAGTACTAAATGTATTTGGAGAAAATATAAAATTGGCTCGTTTACGCAGAAAACTAAGCACAGAACAGCTTTCTGAACGAGCAAATATTAGCCGCTCAACCCTTTGGTTAATTGAAAAGGGTACTGCGGGAGTTGCAATGGGAACATACCTTCAGGTACTCTTTGTATTAGGTCTGGAAAAGGATTTTCTTCAGGTTGCAAGCGATGACACTTTAGGAAGGAAACTTCAGGATTCTGAACTCCTTGTTAAGGAAAGAGCACCCAAAAGAACTAGTATTAAACCAGAATAATATGCAAATAAGAAATCAACAAAGAGAAATACTGGTTTACGCTAACTGGAAAGGATTACAAGATCCTTTGCTTATGGGAACTCTTACAGCCACCCAATTGCGCGGAAAGGATGTATTCTCGTTTGAATATAGGAAAGAATGGATAAATTCAGGGAACGCCCAACATATTGACCCCGATTTGCAACTTTATTCAGGACCTCAATACCTGAATGAAGGGAAAACGAATTTTGGTATATTTCTTGATTCTGCACCAGATCGATGGGGTAGAGTATTAATGCAACGCCGTGAAGCAATACTTGCACGATCCGAAAATCGTAAAGCAAATACACTTTTCGAAATAGATTATCTTCTCGGTGTTTATGATGAACAACGGATAGGAGGGATCCGTTTCAAAGAGAACGAAAACGGACCATTTCTTAACGATAATAAAGATCTTTCGGCTCCACCCTGGACATCACTTAGAGAGCTTGAATATGCAAGCTTACAAATTGAAAAGGATAATAGCATAGATAATCCCGAATATGTTAAATGGATTAACATGCTTATGGCTCCTGGTTCTTCATTAGGTGGTGCAAGACCAAAAGCAGGAGTCTTGGATACAGAGAAAAACCTTTGGATTGCAAAATTTCCAAGTGCAAACGATAACAAGGATATTGGGGCATGGGAAATGGTGGTGAACGATTTAGCTAAAATTGCCGGGTTGCAAATGGCTGAGGGAATGGTTCGCAAATTCTCAACGAATTATCATACGTATTTAACAAAGCGATTTGACCGGACACCAAAAGGAGAACGGATTCATTTTGCATCGGCTATGACATTGCTGGGCTACACCGATGGAGTTAGCTCTCATGATGGTGTCAGCTACCTGGAAATTGTCGAATTTATTATGAGGCACGGGGCTAAGGTCGATCATGATCTTGAAGAGCTATGGAGAAGAATTGTATTTAGCATTTGTGTCTCAAATACCGACGACCATCTTCGAAATCATGGATTTCTGTTAACCGAAACCGGATGGATTCTTTCGCCTGCGTACGATGTGAATCCTGTTGAAACAGGAACAGGATTAAAACTTAACATTTCTGAACATGATAATTCCTTAAATTTAGATTTAGCCTTGGAGGTCGCCGAATATTTTCGGCTTCAAGATAAACGTGCTGTCGAGATTATTGAATCCGTTAAAAAATCAGTTCTTACCTGGAGGTCAATTGCTGAAAAGTATAAAATTTCAAAATCCGAACAGGAAAGAATGGCTAAGGCATTTTATTCTGAATGACTTTTATAATTTTACATTATGGTGAAATTTTGAGTTATTTAATAAGACAAATCAAAAAAATAAATTAGAAGAACTGCGATACATAAGCGATACAATATGTTATGTTTATGTAATTGAAAATTAAATATGAACGCTTTAATAAATTAAAATTCGTCCCGCTACCCCGACAAAATGGGAAACAACCCAAAACAAAAGCTCGTAAATCTTATGGTTTACGGGCTTTTTGTTTTTTTTGATACAAAATCGAAACAATTATTCTCAACCAAAATGTGACCTATCCGGTGACCTAAAATTAATTTTATCATTGGGTCACCGAATAGCACATAAGTAGTTTTTTTACAATTGTTTGAATAATATTATTTAGGTGTTTTTGATGGGTTTTAAGAGGTCATTTTCGGATGGAAAGGTGACCAAGTTTTCAAAATGAATTTCGTGAAATGTTCCCCGATGTAGAAGTAGTTGACGGAAGCCTGGAATTTATTATGATTGTAGCTTTTATAATTACCAGTATGGGATTTAAACAACTATCAGGTTTTGTAAACTATGCAGGACTTTTTCAACGAATTTGTATTTCAATTGGTTGGACTTGGATGACTCTGTTTTCTTTACATTTAATAAAAAAACGAATCGACTAATCTGGCTGGATTGTGAGTGAAATAATCGCTCAAGGTCTACTCGATTTCTTAATATTCAGACATCCAATACTCACGTAATTTAAACTGCGACCGTTTCAAAAATGAGTTGTAAATTTGTGAAAGGAAAATGGGTTTCAGTTTGGTTTAAAAATGCGCATAATTCTTTCACGGCTTCGTTAGCCCTTGGTGTGG
>JANXXY010000231.1 GCA_025350365.1 Bacteroidales bacterium
TTCTCATATTCTTCAGGAGATAAATAAGGTATCAGGTTCACTCCCACTTCATATATTTTCATTTTATTGATAAAACCATCAACGTGAACATTTTTTTTGATTACAGGGATTTGATTTGCACCAATAATACTAACTGAATTATTTTGTTCATCCCCATAAACTTTTGGAACCACAAAAATGACTTCAAGATCAGCTATTTTAGATAATCCTTTTGTAAGCCCATAACAGGCAGTACCTAATCCACCGGAAATATGCGGAGGAAATTCCCAACCAAACATTAATACCTTCATGGCTTATTTACTTTAAATTGTTCAAGAATTTTCCAAATCTGTAATAGGGCAGAAACGCTCCACGCTTGGGAAATAGTTCCTTTACCCAGGTGAGGAGGGTCTCCGTTATATATCTCCGAAAGAGTTCCGATGCCATGCAAGGTCATTTCTTCCTCAAAACCATCAAGGATTTTCTTTACATGTGAAACTCCGGATTGTTTGTAAAGTTTCAAATATCCGTTACAATAATGCTCAAGTAACCACGGCCAAACTGTTCCCTGATGATAAATGGCATCCCTGGTGGCCTGATCCCCTTCATATACACCTTTGTAATTTGGATTTTTTGGAGATAAAGTTCGAAGCCCGCGCGCTGTTAGTAGTTCACTGGTTACCAAATCTATAATTGATTTTTTCATTTCATCGGTTAGCGGGCTATAAGCTAAAGAGGTAGCAATAATCATGTTTGGTCTAACTGACCAATCTTTGTAATCACCATTGATATAATCTGCAAGATAACCTTTTTCATTATCCCAGAATTCGTCTATAAATGATGCAGCAATTTTTTCGGTTATTTTTTTCCAACTTTTAATAAAGCTCTTGTCGTCAGCTTTTTCAGCTAATTTCAATGCAAAATTTACTGCATTATACCATAATGCATTTATCTCTACAGGGCATCCAATTCGGGGAGTTACAGGTTTACCGTAAATTACCGCATCCATCCACGTAAGTGCCTTACCCGTGGTACCCGCATATATAAGGCCATTATCAAGCATTTTTATATTAAAAGGTAAACCGTCACGAAACCCTTTTAAAATGTCTTTCATGGGTTTTCCATATTTTTCCCATAAATCAGCGTATGAATTGGTATATTCAGCGTATTGTTGTAATGCCCAAAAGAACCACAAAGGAGCGTCTACCGAATTAAAAGCCGGACTTTTATCGTTTCCCATATTTGGAAACAACCCCCCCATCATCTTACCAACCATGGTATCAAAAACAGCGAGAAAAGTTTTTGGATCGTCAATTGCCAGGGTAAGTCCAGGCAGGGAAATAAACGTGTCCCGACCCCATGTTCCAAACCATGGATAACCTGCTATAACTTCTGTTTTATTATTCTGTCGAACAATAAATTGCCTGGCGGCATTGATAAGGCAATTTTTGTAACTATCACGTGGCGCACATTTGCCGAATTCGCTGGTAAATTTCGTTTTGAAGGAGGTTGGATCTGATTCTTTTAAAGAAGCTGAGAAAATAATACTTTCTCCCTTTTTAATATTTACTTCAAAATATCCCGGTACAAAAAGATCTTCTTTAAAATCGTATCCTCTTTCTAATTCTTGCATATACTCAATGTTAAAATACCAATCGGGCACCTGAATAAATTCACATTCCTTCGAAAGTTGAAGATAAAGACTTGGTAAATCTGAATATAATTTTGATTTGATTCCATTGGAAATTTTAGAAATTTTGGTATTAGCATTCATATTAGCATGGGTAAGCTCATGCATGTTTCTAAAAGCCAAAAACGGGCGAAATCGCAATTTAGTTGGAGAATTCGCATCTTCCAGTGTGTATTTAATAAGGATCTGTTCTTCCTCATCCACCAAAAGGCTTTCCTTTTTTAAAATTACGTCACCAACCCGGTATGTTGTCGTTGCAACCTTTTCGGCCTCAAAATCCTTCACATATTTATTGCCTTTCGGAATATAACTATCACCCTGATATTTGTGAATACCCAAATTGAATTCGCTATTGTGTTGGATAACTGTTTCATCAAGGCTGGAAAGAAATACAAATCGTTCTCTGTCGAATTTTTCTACCGGACAAATTAATAAACCGTGATATTTTCGGGTATTACACCCTATTATGGTTGTGCATGAAAAAGAACCACTGCGATTTGAACTCAGAATTTCGCGGTTTAGGGAATATTCCAGATTCACTAATTGGGAACTATCAAATTTCAGATAAGTCATTTTTAATCTATTTATATACAAAAAACAGGTATGCTGAAAATCGCTTTTTTACCCTTCATAAAGTTAAAAAAAAATCAATATAATTCAAGCCGAAATTTGATTAATAAAATAGGTATTGATAATCTTAATATTAATCAAATGAGTATTATTAAGGCATACGGTCAAAACAATTTATTGATCAATTTGTTTAACTGTTTTTCCTTTTTTTTGGTGCCACTTCGTTTGATTTAAAAAATAACTATATTCGCATTTTTGAAGTACTTAATAATTTTATTTTAAACAGATATTCAATATACTAATTGATATTTACCTATTATGATAAAAAAATCAGTTTTTGTTTTACTTCTTTTATTAATTGTTTATTCTTGTAATCAAAAGGAATCAACAATAATTGTAAAAGGAGAAATTGAGAATGCAGCAAATTCTTATATTTATTTTCAGGAACTTACCGTTAAAGGCGATGGAATAAAGGACTCTATGATTCTTGGGAAATCTGGTAGTTTCAAATTTAAACGAAAAACTGAGTACCCTACTTTTTATAATCTTCGGGTTGGAAATGGCAAACCTATTACCCTTTTAGCTATGCCGAAGCAGAAAATCATAATTACAGGTCACGGAGATAGTATTTTATATAATTCTAAAATTAAAGGATCAGAAGAAAGCAGACTTGTTCAAATTCTATCGTTACGACTTGATATTACCCAGAACCGTCTTGATTCACTGAACAGAGTATACAAGCAATTTACTGATAACCGAAATATTGTGAATATTAAAAGTTTGCTTGAAATGACTTATCAGAGATTTATTGACGAGCAGCGGGAATTTAATATATCGTTTATAAAACAATATCCTAACTCCTATGCAAATTTGATGGCTCTATACCAGCAAATAGATTCGAAAACGTATATTTTGTATAAAGATGACGATTTTCAGTACTTTGCTAAAATTGACTCCATTCTATATAAGCAATATCCGTTAGCACCCTATGTACTTTCATTGCATGCCAATGTAATACTGATGAAGGAACAACAAAACAAACTCAAACTGCAAAGAATGATTTCGGATATGGGCGCTAAAGCTCAGGAAATTGCTCTACCATCGCCTAAAGGTGATACTATTCGTTTGTCTTCTATTAAAGGTAAATATGTACTGGTTGATTTTTGGGCATCATGGTGCACTCCCTGTCGTGAAGAGAACCCTAATCTGGTAAAACTCTATAAAAAATATAAATCAAAGGGTTTCGAAATATTTCAAGTGTCCTTAGATAAAACGAAAGCTGCATGGGTTAAAGCAATCAAAGATGATGGCTTAACATGGATTCAGGTGAGTGATTTGAAATATTGGGATTCCCCTATCGCAAAAGTCTATAACGTCGAAAGTATTCCGTCCAGTTTTCTTATGGATAAGGATGGTACCATTATGTCAAAAAATCTTCGCGGCGAAGCATTGCAGGAACGATTAGTAACTTTGTTAGGTGAATAATCCGTTTTTAAACGCAGGTAAAATTTTACTTCCGGAAAATAAGAAAGCTTATTTTATTTCGGATATTCATCTCGGATTATATCCTTACGATAAAAGCTCCCAAAGAGAGCGTGTAGTAGTTGAATGGCTTGATCTGATCAAAAAGGATGCAGGGGTTTTGTTTTTAGTGGGTGATATTTTTGATTTTTGGTACGAGTACCGGAAAGTTGCCCCCAGGGGGTTTATTAGATTTTTAGGAAAAATATGTGAAATTACCGACAGTGGAATACCTGTTTATTTTTTCACCGGAAACCATGACGTATGGGTATTCGATTATCTTTCGGCAGAAACCGGAGTCAAGGTTTTTCTCAATCCGCTTGAAATTGCAATCAATGGAAAAAATTTCTTTGTGGGACATGGTGATGGGGTTGGGCCTGGCGATACAAGTTATAAATTATTACGTAAGATTTTTCACAACAAAATACTGCAATTTTTCTTCTCCGGACTGCATCCGAATTTTGCCTTTTGGCTGGGTCATTCATGGTCCAAACACAGTAGGTATTCGAAAGGGATATTTGAACCTTTTCATGGGAAGGACAAAGAATTCAATATACTGTTTGCTAACGAGTATATAAAAACTCATCAAATCGATTTTTTTATTTTCGGACATCGTCATATTGCAATGGAAATACAACTTGACGGATCATCAAAATTACTCAACCTTGGTGAATGGATTGTGGGGAATACTTACGGAGAATTTAATGGTACTGAAATGAAAATATTATCGTTCCCTGCATTTAATAATCTGGGAAAGGAAATTAGGATAATTAAACTTTAAATGAAATAAAAAAAGGCTGCCTGAAAGGGCAGCCTTTTTTTATTATATAGATTTGATATTAGCGGATTCTCATCTTGTAAAATGAGCGCCATACAAAATAAAGAGCAACAATCAGAAATCCAACACCTATGTAAGGAGCAACAGGGCGGAATTTATCCGAAATAGCAATCTCCATAGCAAGTAAACCAAACAATGTGGTAAACTTGATGATAGGATTCATTGCAACCGAAGAGGTGTCCTTGAATGGATCGCCAACAGTATCGCCAACAATAGTAGCATCATGTAAAGGAGTACCTTTCATATGCAGATCAACTTCAACAACTTTTTTGGCATTGTCCCAGCAACCACCGGCATTAGCCATAAACACAGCCTGATAAAGACCGAAAACTGCAATGGCAATCAGGTAGGAGATAAAGAAGGATGCAGCAGCAAATTGAATGGCTTTTGTAGGAGCACCAACAACTTCGTAACCTGAAATGAATGCAAATGCAAGAGCAAAACAGAATACAGCAGGGAAAATGTTCCACATACCTGTTTGAGCGTATTGGGTACAGATTTTAACTACTTCTTTTGATTTTTCGATGGAAGCTTTTTTCTCAGCGCCTGGATCGAGGTTGATGTTCTGTTTGATATATTCAACAGCACGATATGCACCTGTGGTTACAGCCTGCGTTGCAGCTCCGGTAAACCAATAAATAACTGCTCCACCGCAAAGGAAACCAAATATAGTCCACGGATTAAGTACGTTTAAAATTGTTTCAGGTTCAACACCTAACACATTTTTGATAACAAGTATCAATGAGAAAATCATTGTTGTAGCCCCAACCACAGCTGTTCCTATTAAAACAGGTTTAGCGGTAGCTTTAAAGGTATTACCAGCGCCATCGTTGGCTTCAAGATAATGTTTGGCTTTTTCGAAATCGGGTTTAAAACCAAAATCTTTTTCAATTTCTTTAGCAATATTAGGTTCACTTTCGATAAGCGATAACTCATATACTGACTGAGCATTATCGGTTACAGGGCCATAACTATCAACAGCAATTGTAACCGGGCCCATTCCAAGTAAGCCGAAAGCAACCAAACCAAAGGCGAAAATTGAAGAATAAATCATGAATTGGTCAAGCCCAAAGGTACTTGCAAAATAGGCAACAAACATAAGGCCAAAGAAAACCAACCCAATCCAAAAAGCAGAGAAATTACCGGCAACAAAACCCGAAAGAATGGTAAGAGATGCACCACCTTCTTTTCCGGCACTTACAACTTCTTGCACGTGAGCTGACTTAGGGCTGGTAAATAATTTGGTAAATTCAGGAATTAATGCTCCACCAAGCGTTCCGCAGCTGATAATAGTCGATAAAACTATCCAAATGTTTGCGTCTTTTGCACCAATAGTAGAATCGGGACCAATTAGAAAATAACTGGCTATGAATGTTATCACGATACTTAATATTGAAGTTATCCAAACCAAATTAGTAAGGGGTTTTTCAAAATCAAGATCGTCTTTTTTGCTATACAAAGCTTTGCTCAACAAATCGTTGATGTAAAAAGCACCTACCGATGTAATAATCATGAGAATACGCATCACAAAAATCCAGGTAAGGAAGGTTGCCTGCCAATCGGGGTTTGCTACAAATGAATTGTTTGGAGCAAGTGATCCAACTGCCAATACTATGAATGAAATAAGTGCAACACCTGTTACACCATAAGTTTCAAAACCGTCAGCGGTTGGACCAACGCTGTCACCAGCATTGTCGCCGGTACAGTCAGCAATAACTCCTGGGTTACGAGGATCGTCTTCGCCAATTTTAAACACCACTTTCATCAAATCGGATCCAATATCGGCAATTTTGGTAAAAATACCACCAGCAATACGAAGTGCTGACGCACCTAAAGACTCACCAATGGCGAAACCGATAAAGCAAGCTCCGGCTAGTTCCCGCGGCATTAAAAGAAGAATAACCAACATCATTATAAGCTCAACACATACCAGCACAACGCCAATACTCATCCCTGCATTTAAAGGAATAGTAAGAAGTTTGAGGGGTTTACGTTCGAGCGCTGAAAAAGCCATGCGGCTATTTGCCAGAGTATTCATACGAATGCCAAACCAAGCAACACCGTATGAACCTAAAATACCAATTACTGTCCATGAAAGAATAAGGAGAACGCCTCCTACACCTTTTTCTTGCAGAAATCCAAAATAGAAAGTAACACAAGCAGCAATAATTAAAAATAACCAAATTAAAAATTTACCCTGCTGCAACAGGTATGTTTTACAAGTTTCGAAAATTACATTCGAAACATCAAGCATGGACTTGTGGGCTTTTAATCCTTTCACCCTTAAAAATTGGTAAAAACCAAACACTAAACCTAATGCACAAATAACAAAACCCCACCACAACATATGGTTTTGTCCTGCCGACAATTCCGGAATCGGCAAATCGGCATCGTTTGCGAACGTAATCATTGGCACAAGCAAAGCCATAAAAATAATAGCTAACTTCTTCTTCATTTTATATTAGTTTATTTAAATTATTTAAAAAAAATAAGGCACTAAAATAGGACATCTCTCTTAATTAAACAAGAAAAACAATGGTATCAGTTAATAAATAAGTATTCTAAATAACAATAGTTCGGTAATTTTCCAACTTCTGAATTTTTATAAAATGTAATACGTTGAAATACATAGAAATAAAAAAATATT
>JANXXY010000233.1 GCA_025350365.1 Bacteroidales bacterium
CTCTTATATGCTAAATAATAAGGATCTATGGCAACCTTTATCTGCCAATTACCCCTTAGCAAACCTTATTTCGCAAGAAATTGTTGGAGAAATTGAAAAGGCGATTGAGGGTTTACCCGATCAGTGCCGTGAAGTTTTCAGCTTGAGTCGTTTCGAAGAGCTATCGTACGATGAGATTGCATTGGAGGGCGAAGCCTATTTTGATGTTTATAAAAATGCTCAAAAGCCATTTTTTGTAAAAACATCAGGCATTACTGTAAAAGTAATAGGAACAGCATTTAATGTGAAAGCTTATCCTGACGAAAAAACAATTGAGACAACAGTTGAGCGTGGACTGGTACAAGTATTCAGCAATGTATCAGTAGAAAAAACTAATGAAAGAGTATTTCTGCATCCCAAACAAAAAGCTACATATATAAAAGGTAGAATAGATGTAAATGAGGTAAAAAACACAAACATTTCTGTATCTGGTATTGGAAAACAAAAAAAGGAGGTGGTTAAAGCGAATTCTTTAGTCATCAATAATGATGTGGTAACAAAATATGTGACTTCATGGAAGGATACCAGATGGATTATTGAAAGTGAGCAATTAATAGATTTAGCCGTAAAAATTGAACGGCGATACAATGTAAAAATTGATTTTTACGATTCAAAGGTATAATCATTATGGCGATGCAATTGAAATAATTGAAAAAAATATAATCAACAAGCAGCAAAATATTCAAATATCTAAGTATAAATACGATAAAAATGGGAACTGGACATTTTTATCTGAATATAAAAATCAAAATCCTAAAAATTTAATTACCAGAGAGTTGAAATATTACAAATAAAATTTATGTCGTGAACTAAGTAATCAAAAATGACTCGGAAAAATTCCTGTATCTTTGGCTACAATAGATATAACACCGCGCCCAAGAAACTTTGATTCAGCAGCATTATAAAGTCACTTTGTATTTTCCTCTAGAAAAGGCAATATAGCTATATGTTTAACCACATATAGCCAACGCCACTTTTTCTGCTGCATTTTCGCCATCCATGGCTGATGACACAATCCCGCCCGCATAACCCGCTCCCTCACCGCAAGGGAAAAGACCTTTTATTTGTGGATGTTGCATGGTTTCGTAATCTCGCGGGACACGAACCGGAGATGATGTGCGCGATTCTACTCCTGCAATATATGCCTCGTGTGTTAAGAAACCGGGCATTTTCTTGTCGAAATGAACAAATGCTTCCTGCAGACGCCTTGAGATCGCTTCAGGTAACCACTGGTGTATAGGAGATGATGAAACACCCGGAGTATACGAGCTTTCAGGAAGGTTTGTTGAAACTCGTTTCTGAACAAAATCGGTTAACCGTTGAGCAGGTGCTATTTGTCCGCCGGTACTGTTTTGTTTGGCAAGCTTTTCTAAATTTTGTTGATAATGTAATCCGGCTAACACGCCAAATTGTTGATAATTTGCTACATCTGCGAGTTGTATTTCTACAACCATTCCCGAATTGGCAAATGGAGTATGGCGTTTGGATGACGACATCCCATTCACAACCATCTCATCCGGCGATGTTGCTGATGGCACAATATACCCACCGGGACACATGCAAAATGAATAAACTCCGCGTCCATCAACCTGTGTTACGAGGCTATATGATGCAGCCGGCAAATATTTATTTCGCGATTTGCTTTGATATTGAATGCTGTCAATCAATTCCTGAGGATGTTCCACCCGAACGCCCATCGCAAATGGTTTTGCTTCAAGCAAAATTTGCTTCCGTTGAAACAACTCGTAAATATCACGTGCAGAATGTCCGGTTGCCAAAATTACAGCTTCAGATTCAATGGTTTCTCCATTCTGAATAATAATTCCTTTCACGCGTCCATTATTTATAAGAAGGTCGGTAAGTTTTGTTTCAAAATGAATGGAACCTCCGCAATCAATGATAGTCTGACGTATGTGTTTAATAATTTCGGGCAATAAATCGGTTCCTATATGTGGGTGCGACTCATACAAGATATTCTGGTCGGCCCCATGTGAATAAAGGATCTGAAGAATACGATCGGTATTTCCTCGTTTGTTAGAACGGGTGTAAAGTTTTCCATCAGAGAAAGTGCCGGCACCGCCTTCTCCAAAACAATAATT
Source organism: Bacteroidales bacterium (assembly GCA_025350365.1). Classification (GTDB taxonomy): domain Bacteria; phylum Bacteroidota; class Bacteroidia; order Bacteroidales; family JAAUTT01; genus JAAUTT01. The sequence goes on from JANXXY010000233.1 coordinate 2,139, forward strand.
TGATTCGGGATTAATCTGATGTTCCCTGCTGATGAGGGCTATATCGCGTTTACGCGCACTCACATCTTTGCCTCGTTCAATTACAAACGGCTGAATACCAAGCTCAATTAACCGCAATGCAGCAAATAGCCCTGCTGGTCCGGATCCTACCACAATAACCCTCTTTTTACCTGATACATTCTGATAGTGAAATTGATATTTAAGATCAACCGGATTTTCTCCAATAAAAACTGAAAGTTTGAGGTTTATTTTGATATCGCGTTGCCTGGCATCGATGGACTTTTTAACGATACGAAAAGCTGTGATATCAATCGGATCAATGTTAAGGTTTATTGCAATTGCCTTTCGGAGGGGAATCTCTTCAGAGGCCGTTTGCGGAGAAACAACAAGTTGAATTTCTTTTATCATGAAATTTTTTTATTCGAAAAAAAACGACACCATGAATAACATCGAATTCAAACGATCGATGGAATTCTGGAACAACATATTAGTAGAAGTGCGGGGTTTTATCATATTTCTAAAACCGTATGAGACTTTAAATTCTGTTGAAAATTTAAAATATGGAAGATAAAAATCTAAACCGGTACCGGCTTCGTAATAATAATCAAACTCTTTCAAGTCGAGGTATATATTATTGTCTTCGCTAAAGGTTTTTGCCAGATCGTAACGGCAATTAATACCGCTAATTAAATAAGGTCGAACGTTGTTAAGTCGTTTCCCTTTATACTTCAATAACAAGGGGAATTCCAGAAAGTTCGATTCCAGTTTCTGCTGACCATGTTCAATAAGTTTATTTTTTTTAAAGAAATTTAGATTACGCTGACCAAATGAAATTCCGGGAAGAAACCGAAGATCGAAATAATCGCCCAATCGATAGTTTGAGACAATCTGAATATGAAACCCTACCGATGGTGCACTTACATCAGCAAGTACTGAATCCTTGGAAAAGCTTTGGAAATTGGGTTTTACAATAAAATCCATGGTATTTAGTCCCAAACAAAAACCAAAATGAATGGGATGGTCGTCATGCGTGGAATAGTTTAAAACCTTGGCTTTTTGTCCGGATACCGTGGCAAAAAGCATCAATGAAAGGGTTATGGAAAGTAATAGCTTCAACTTGTTATTTTCAACAAAACGTTAGGGATCGGATAATATTGCTGTTGATCGGAATCTAGCGGGCTTTTTCACCGGTATAAATGGATGCTATTCCAAAAGTAAGCGGTCGATTTTTAAGCTTACTAAATCCGGCATTTTTCATGTATTCGAGGAATCGTTCGCCATCTGGAAACGCATTAACCGATTCGGGTAAATACGAGTAGGCTCTGCTATCTTTCGAGAACATTTTTCCAAAGAGAGGAACAATTTTGAAAAAATAAAAATGATATATTGATTTGAAAAAGCAGTTTTGAGGTTGGGAAAATTCAAGAATTACAGCTTTCCCCCCGGGAGTTAGAATGCGAAAAATTTCATTTAAACCCATCTGAAGGTTCTCGAAATTCCGCACACCAAATGCCGCCATGGCAGCATCAAAAGATTGATCGGTAAATTGTAGTTGCTCCGAGTCTCCTTTTACAAACTTAATAATAGTGGACTTTCCGGCTTTCTCTATTTTTTTTTGAGCAAAAACCAGCATTTCTTCCGAAATATCTATTCCAACAATTTCCGATGGGCTAAGTTTTAACGCAGCTAAGGCGAGGTCGCCCGTACCAGTGGCTATATCCAATATTCGTTTAGGTTGAAGCGGTGTGAGTTCTCCGATTGCCTTTCTTCGCCATATTTTATCGATGCCCATCGACAAAAAATGATTTAAAAAATCGTATCGGTATGCAATATTATCAAACATTTCCGCTACCTGTTCCTTTTTACTTCCTTCTGAACGATATGGTTTAATCATCAATTTTTTTTTATCAGGCGAAGTAAATTATTCTTTTCGTAAAACGCTAACAAAACTTATTGAAAGTGTTAACATATCAATTACCGCTACAATTTTTTATTATTTAAAAATGCTTTTATAACTCAATTTTATTTCTCCAAAATTGACAATAATTGTAAAGTATTAATTTATGCATTTAATTTTCAGTAGCTTGAACATAATGGAATTAATACTGTTTTGATATAAATCTCAAGTACTGGATGATTATTGTTTTAATAAAATGTCTTATTGAAGATAAAAGGGGATAGCATACTGTAAACTAATATATAATTCTATGAACAAAATAAACTTGATTTTTTTGCGACATGTGATTTTACTTCTATTCCCGTTTTTATTTATTGCCAGCAGTTGTGTCACAAAAACACATAAAACAATGGAGGAAACTTTTGATGCTGATGTTCTGGGTACTCCCCCACCACAGTTTCCCCCACCCAATCCACCAGCGGATGCATTAGTATGGACTCAAACGTATACACAGCCGATGGTAGTTGAACGACCAGGGGGAGGTAAGTGGGTACATATCAATATTAAAGAAAATTATTTTACACGTAATTCCGCTCATGTGCTTCAATCATATACGGAAGCGTTTACAATGGGTGTAAAAGGAGGTATTCGTGGAAGTTTTACGCTTCGTTTGGTTGGCTCTGGTATCGCGTACGTATTTCTATATTCAGTTCAGGGGGAAAATTTGGAGACAAGTCCTATAGGTGGATATGAGGTTCGTGAGGGGATTGGAAGTGCCGATGTTGCCTATTTGCGGAGCAACAGCGTTCCTGAAAATTTCAGTAATCCGTTTCCATCTCCCGGTGGTATCTTTTTATCCGGTTATAAGGCGGGACAAACGCTTAATTTTACGTGGTCTATCAACCAACAAGGGCCCTTCCTTTATATGAATGTATCTCCGGGAGGTAGTGCCCCACCCCTGGATATTCCAATTATTAAAGGTAAAAATGGAGTGAGCAACATTCCAATACAAAAAATAATGTTTATCATCACTGCCTATGAATGGCAAAAAAATACATCGTTGTTTGTTGATGATATTAAAATTGAAGAGTACTAAATTTAGGCACAGTCACTTATATACTCGTTTATTTTTAGATTAGAGTTTGTTTTAACAAATAAGAAAAAGTTCCGTCTGTGAAAGGTTGAACCTTTTTTGGTTGTTGTTTAAGGTTGTAGTGGTTTATTACGGTGGATCTGCTCTGTCGTTTGCTCAAGGATGGCTGCCTGAAAACTTGTCAAACAGAATTACACCTGCTAAAAGCA
>JANXXY010000242.1 GCA_025350365.1 Bacteroidales bacterium
TTTTCGGTTACATCCGGTAAAAATCATAATTTTTCCATCGGCAGAGATGGACTGAGCTCCTTCATTGCCTAAAGTATTAAGCGGCGAACCAACTGGTTGGGTTACTGACCATTTCCCATTTTCAAATGAGGAGATATAAAAATCCTCCTGACGGTTATGATAAGCCTGGGCATTGTTAGGGTCGATAGGGAGAAGTTCAGTCACCACAAGTGTCTTCTCATCAGCTGTTAGGCTTGGCCAATATAGTTCATTTTTTGTATTGATATTTAAGCCTAAACTTTTAGGTTCGAAGGGTACCGGGTTTTTTATAGCAGCCATTGCAAACCCGCAACTTTTTATAAGCTTTTCGGAGGCTGTTTTCGATTGGGGTGTTATATTGGAATAAGTGAGGTATTTTTTAATATGATCGAATGCTTTATCGTATTCACCATTATTGAATTCGAGGTTAGCAAGGTTGGAATACACAGGTGGAAAAAATTCAGGGTTTAGCTGAATCCCATTTCGAAACATTTCAATGGCAAGCTTTTCCTGTTGGTTATCAGTATAAACCTCACCTAACAATAAATATGCTTCTACAAATTTTTTATCACCTTCAATTGCCTCCTTTAGCGATTTAATTGCCTGATCGAAATACCGAAGGTTAGCTTTTGCTAATCCGTCCTGATAAAGCTTGATGGCTTTGTTTGATTTGGTACTTAATTGTGTTTGAGCAAAAAGAATATTAAAATTTTGACCTGTAAGAATTAATAAAATGATAAATAATCTCATCCGGTTTGATTTAGAGTTAAATTTAATGAAACGTTACGAGGAAAAAAATAAAGGAAGTGAAAAAATGTCGGAAATAAAGTAAAATAACCTGTCACTTGATTTAAGGCTCTATTTTGACTACAAACAATTGTGGAAAACTGGTAGTTTTTTCGGATGATATCAGGTAAGTAACCGAATCAAGTATTGCAATGCCTTCGGTTTGTTTTCCGTTTAAAGCTCTTATATCATAGCGCACACCATCAGATGGTTTTAGATTGAGGTTCGTAAAATGATTAAAGCGCCAGATGAAAGGGGTAGAATTAGCGTATCCCAATAAAACTAACTGACTATTTTTTAAACAAGCGGCAGTTATCAATCCCTTTGAGTCGAAAATCCCTATCTTTTTAGCCATATATTTTCCAGGCTCTTTTGGGATTTGGTAAATACCAGATGTATTAGTTATCCAGTTTTTTGTAAATAAATAAATTGAATCATTAAAGCAAATCATTGCTTCACAGTCGAAAGCGCTGCGTTTTAAAGTGAAAGTAGTTGGGGCATAATCGGGGTAGGTAAAATGTATTTTGCGGGCCTTAACTGCTTTGTTTTTGTGTTTTGGAATGTCCTCTTTATCAATTATGTAAATGCATAGATTATGACGAATTCCAAAATTATTTCCAAAATCTCCAACATATACAAAACTACTATCCTGTGATATTTCTTCCCAGTCGTAATTCTTTCCATTCCATAATGTAATTCGCTGTTTAATTGAGCTATCTGCCATGGAGTAGGAATAAATTTCCGGTTCACCCCCACTGTCATTAAATGTCCAAACCAGATGATTATAATATATTAGACCTGATGTTTCGACCAGTATATCAGGGAGATTAAATGTTCTCTCAATAATTATTATTTTCTGATTTGATATAACTCGCTGCGACTTGTTTTGTAGTTTATTTACTTTTAATGCGGCAATAGTAATAGACACAAAGAGTATGCATGTGAAAATTAGTATCGTCCTAATTTTGGTTCTCATTTTTATTGTAAATTTTTCGATAAAACAATAATATAATCATTGGCTTGGTAAAGATAAATATCATAACTTGCATCTAAACTATTTTCTTATCAAAACAACCAAATAATTATAATTATGGCTCAGGATAAAATAGTTACTGGAATAGCGTCTTTCGGTATGTCAGGTAAAGTGTTTCATGCACCTTTACTAACAAACCACGAGGGGTTTCATCTGAAAACCATTGTAGAACGAAGTAATAATCAGGCACAACAATGGTATCCTGATGTGCAAATTTCAAAATCGTTCGATGACATATTACACGATTCTGAAATTGAGCTTGTTATTGTAAATACTCCTGATCATACGCATGCTGAATTGGCTCATAAAGCACTGATGGCAGGCAAACATGTGGTTGTTGAAAAACCTTTTACATTGCATGCCAGTGAATGTGAGGATTTATTAAATCTTGCCATACGTAAAAATAAAATTCTTAGTGTATTTCAAAATCGTAGATGGGACGGGGACTTTTTGACCGTGCAAAAAGTAATTAAGAACGAATTGCTTGGTAAACTGGTTGAATATGAAGCTCATTTTGACAGGTTTCGTAATTATATACAACCAAATACGTGGAAGGAAGATTCCTCAACAGGTACTGGCACTTTATATAATTTGGGTTCACATTTGATTGATCAGGCATTGGTATTATTCGGAATGCCTGATTCCGTTTCTGCCGATATACGAACTTTAAGACCGGAAGGTAGGGTAGACGATTTTTTCGAAGTATTGTTAAATTACCCCGATATTAGAGTTGCTTTAAAAGCCAGCTACCTGGTGCGTGAACCCGGACCACGCTATAGTGTTCATGGTACTCATGGGTCGTTTCTTAAATATGGAATTGATCCACAGGAAGATGCCTTAAAAAAAGGAGAATCACCACTTAACGTTGACTGGGGTAAGGAAAGCACTGAAATGTGGGGTACATTAAACGCCGATAAGCGCGGACTGCATTATGTTGGCAGGCTGCAAACAATACCGGGAAATTATATGGCGTTTTACGATAATATATTTGATGCCATTGTTAACGGTAAAGAATTGGCAGTTAAACCTGAAGAAGCCATTAATGTAATTAGTGTTATTGAGGCTGCCCTGGAAAGCCACAAACACAAAAAGGTCATTTCACTTTAAAAATATTACAAGCAACCTTTCGTAATCCAAACAGAGATGGTTATTCACTAATTTGACTTCGTGTGGAATATGTTTCCTGATTCAATTTTAATAACGTTTTATAAACCATTTTATATATTTTTACATCCGATAAATATAACATATGAATACAAAAAAGATTGAGTTTTCTCCAGACCAGTTCCGTCAATTAATGAAGTTAGTTTACCTTGGTCACTGGATTTCCAATTCACACAAAGACGAACCCGATAAATCAATTGACGAAATGGAACAATACATTTACGCTAGGGCAAAAGAGTTTGGGTGTGATGATTTAATTGAGTTCGAGGCAAACTATAAAAAAAATTATCCATCCTTAGATATGGAAGAAGAGCTTGATTTGGTTGTTCAGGATTATGATGAATATGTGTTTTGGGAAGAATTGGCCTGGCGTCTTGCAGAACGTGATTTCACTAAAAAATTCGATCATGCTCAGATTTTATGCATGACGAGCGATGAGATTTTCCGCGAAAAAAATACCATTGCCGATAAATATTTTGAAGAATTTAACGTTAATGGTATCGATAATCTGGAATTTGGGAAATAAAGAATAACCGAATTTCGACACTATCATAAAAAACAAATAAGCCCTTTAATGTAAGGGCTTATGTTTATAAAGTTAATTAAATTCGCTTTTTATTTGTTCTACCCAAGCCTTAACCCGTTGCATATTTTTTTTGGCTTGAGTTTCAAAATCAATAGCTAACCCTAAAAATTGGTTGTTTCGCACTGCTTTTGAGCTTTCAAACACGTATCCTTTTGTTGAAGTTAATCCTATAATTACAGCGCCTTTGCTTTCAAGAAGCTGAGTCATAATTCCAAGAGCATCTACGAAATTTTCGGGGTAACCCTCCTGATCTCCCAAACCGAACAGAGCAAATTTCTTCCCTTTGAGATTCATATCTTCAATTGCGGGACCAAACTCATCCCAATAACTTGGCAACTCTCCCTCGAACCAAGTTGGAACTCCCAAAATCAGATTTTCATAAGAGAGAAATTGTTCTTTGGTAACAGTTTCGGAATTAACACTTTCAATTAATTTATTGCCGAACTCTTCTAAAATCAGTTCCGCAATTTTTTTTGTTTTGTTACTTTTAAAACTGTAGAATAGCCCTATTTTGTTCATTTTAAGTTTTCTAAAAATTATTAAACATGCACAATTATCGACTTATATTGAAAAGAATCAAAAGTAAAAAATTATCATGATATTCGGCTCTTGATTCTTAGTTGCGGCATACTACTAATATGCAAGAATTTCCTTCATCGCAAATGCGATTTTTTCGGTATTAGGCAAGGTGGCAGTCTCCAAAATACGATTAAAGCCTACAGGAGTAAAAGTGGAACCGACCCGCTTAATGGGGGCATCAAGGTATTCAAATGCCTCATTAGCAATGATAGCAGCAATTTCTGCACCAAAACCTGAAAACACTTTATCCTCATGCACGATAAGTACCCGTCCCGTTTTTTTTACTGAAGCGAGTATAGCTTCTTTATCCAAAGGAATAAGAGAACGTAAATCGATTACTTCAATAGAATTTCCATTGTCTTCCTCGAGTTTACGGGCGGCTTCAAGACACATATGTGTTGTATTTCCATAAGTGATAACGGTTAGTTCCTTGCCTTCTTTTCGTGTTAAAGCTTTTCCAAAAGGAACCTCAAAATCATCAGGTACAACTGTAGCAGCCTGCACTGAGTTATACAATGCTTTCGGTTCCAAAAACAGCGTGAATCCTTCCGATCTGAGGCTTGTACGCAATAATCCTGCCGCATCATCAGCAAAGGATGGATAAACAATTCGCACTCCTGGCATTGTTGTCAATGCTCCCTCAATGGTTTGCGAATGGTATAAGCCTCCACCGATATAACCACCGGATGCTAGTCGAACGGTAACATTCGGTACAAATTTGCCATTACTGCGCCAATAATCGTGAGTACACTCAATAAACTGCTCCATGGCCGGCCAAAAATAATCTGCAAACTCAGCGCCCTCGGCAACAATACGAATTTTTTTATTAAACCTGCTCATTCCATTGGCTGTTCCAAGAATAAAATCTTCGGCAATGGGAGCATTAAATACCCTTTCAATTCCGAATTCCTTCTGCATTCCTTTACTTACATTAAAAATACCGCCCTTGTCCTTATTGGCGATATCCTGACCCCAAATAAAAGTATCGGGATTATGACGGAATTCAGCTTTCAATGTTTCATTAATTGCTTCAATCAATTTCTTTGAATCACCTTGTTGGCTATGGCTTCCCTCAGGGTATTTTGTTGAGATGTATGGCTCCGGTGAAACAAAATCTAAAATTGAATTGGGATTTGGATCAGGAGCTGCCAATCCTTTTTTGTGAGCATCTTTTACTTCAGCCTTTACTTGCTCCTCAATTAGTTGCAGTTCCTCATTTGTAAACCGGTTGTATCGTATAAGAAGACGCCGATACTTGGCAAGTGGATCATATTCTGCAACATAAGCTCGTTCTGCTTCGTCGCGGTATAAATCATGACGATCCGAATTTGAATGAGAGTGAATACGTACACAATTAGCTTGTACAATAGCGGGTTTTTGATTTTCGATAACCCATTGTTTAGCCTCAGTCATCACACTCATCGAATCAAATACATCTTTTCCATTACAAAAATAAATCTTCAAATTTTTAAAACCGGAAAAGTTATTGGCCACTTTATTGTTCGCGGTTTGGTCTTTTTTAGGAACAGAAATTCCATATCCGTTGTCCTGAAACACAAAAATTACCGGCAATTGTTCGGTCGAAGCCCCATTGATGGCTTCGTAGACATACCCTTCGCTCACAGATGATTCACCCTGGGAGCTGACAGAGATGCCATCGCTTTTATAATATTTGATTGCACGAGCCACCCCGGCAGCATGAAGCGTATGATTTCCTGTACTTGATGAAACATTATGAATATTCCAGGCTGGTTTGCCAAAATGATTTGACATATGACGACCGCCTGAATTCACATCCCCAGCTTTTGAAATTCCATTCAGAATTATC
>JANXXY010000246.1 GCA_025350365.1 Bacteroidales bacterium
ATAAGCTTTGGGATAACGAAGGATATTTTGTATTGAAAAATTTTCGGTTTAAGCTATCGCTTAATAAATCGCTATCGCTAAGTTGCTTTGTCGAACTATTCCTTTTAGCATCTGCTATGTTACGGTCTTCCATCTTTTAACACCTAACATCACATCTCAATTCAACATAGTTTCATGCGCTTGAATATAAATAATCCTCTGGTTTTACCACAATACCCGATCGAACTGGATTATTATGGATATATTCAATTTTTTGTTCTATGAATTGTCCAAACTACGCCGATCTATGGGAACTCTCCTAACTCTCCTGTTTCAGGGCTTAAAACCTAACTTTGGGCGGTTATGTTGGTCGAGTTCTTGTTGTTTGGATTTCTCAAACTGTTTCAAGTATTCAAATACCAGTAAGATTCTGTCTTCATGATCAGATACTTGATTCTTTATCCGTTCTATTTCCAGTAACACATCTTTATGGGTCATCAGCATTTCACGCATTCTATTAAAAATACGGACTATCTGGATATTTACATGTATTGCCCGGTCACTGTTCAGGATGCTAGCAAGCATTACTGCTCCATGTTCGGTAAAAACATAGGGCAAATATGGTGAAAACTTAAGTCTTTTAAGGTGGTCGCAATTTGCGACCACCTGTTCTTTCTCCTGTTCAGTTAGTTGGAACATAAAATCTTCAGGGAAGCGTTTAGTATTACGTTTTACCTGTTCATTTAGCCTTTTTGTGTTTACTCCGTATAATTCAGCCAAATCTCTATCGATCATAACTTTTAAATCCCTAATCAATAATATTTTACCCATTATTAATTCGTCCGTGACAGCAATACTTTTGATTGGCTCACCAATTATTCGATAAGCTTTGGGATAACAAAGGATATTTTGTATTGACATCTTGCTTTTCTTGGACATTTGTCCTATTTTTGAAGACAAATTACTAATGTATTGGTTATGATAAATGGAATAACTGCACAGAAAGAAATTGAAAACCGGAAAACGGAAAAGAAAAACCCTAACATAGCATTACTTGATACAGAGTTCCGAAAATTTCTTAAAAATACGGAAAAGGAAAATCATATTTTGTTTTCAGAGAGTCAAATAACTTTTACGGATTTTTTATCGAATAAACTTCTAATTGTGTTTGCAATTAAAAAGGGGATTCCGTATTCAATTTTTTCATTAATCCAGAATATAACTCCTTTTACAATCAATGACTGGGCTGAATATTTAGACATTTCCAGTAAATCATTAATTAGATACCGGCTTCAAGATAAATCATTTAAACCGATTCACTCTGAAAAAATAATTGAGTTAGCTGAAGTAACAAATCTTGGGGTAGAAGTTTTTGGAGATAATCAAAAGTTCAGGCAATGGCTGGAAACGCCTAATTATGCGCTTGGTAACCTTAAACCATTTGATTTATTAAGAGATTCATATGGTAAGGATATGATAATTGGGGAATTAACCCGAATTGATCATGGAATTTTAGCCTGATGGAAGTTTATAGACTCTCCGGTAAAAGATGGGCAGATCAACTTTCCGGCAAAGGTGCGGCATTACGTGGAGGAAGGTGGAATTCCACAGGGACAGAAATTATTTATACTGCCGAAAACAGATCACTTGCAATGGCAGAAGTTGCTGTTCATTTTTCATTGGGTACTGTGCCTACAGATTATATGATTGTTACAATAGTCATTCCCGATGATATCACAATAAAGGTCGTTCAAATTGAAGATTTACCCAATAATTGGGATTATTTTCCATATATATCTGCTACGCAATATTTAGGAAATCAATTTATCAATGAAAACAAGTATGGTTTGCTGAAAATCCCGTCAGCTATAACACGGGGTGATTTTAATATACTTATAAACCCATTTCATAAAGATTTTCATAAAATACTGATAATTGAAATCATTCCATTTCCATTCGATAAACGGATTTTCAAATAGGTACGTGTATTAACTACAAAAAAAATTATAAATGAGTTCAGCATAACAATCATTAGTCCTAAATTATATAACAAAATATTTTTTAGCCCGTATACAAGGTCATAAAACCAAAACCGAAATGAAAAAGAAATTTTTACTAAGTATTTCATTGTTATTATTTGCCATACAAGGATTACTGTTTGCTCAGGATCCGATAATAACAATTACACAGGTTGATACAGCATTTGCTCTAACAGGTATGCCGCTTCAACCTGTGATAAAAATAAAAATAAATAATCCTACGGCGTCTTCCATGACCTTACAAAAGGTGGTGGTTAAGTCATTGAATCAAGACGATACTGATATTGATAGTATTGCTCTTTTTTATACTGTCAATAACCGTTTCTCATTGGCCGATTATCCTTCGGATGTTCAGATTCAAATTGGAAATAAATTAAAACTTAGTGGTGACACTGCGGTATTTTCGGGGTTTTCTTTTGCTTTGGATCCGGGTGACAACTATATTTGGGTAATGATGGATGTCGCAAGCTTAGCCAGACCTTCACATACATTAGATGCCTCTATTAGACCCGGAGGTATTGAAATTGACAACAACTTTTTTCCGGCTTCTATTCAGTCTCCTACAGGCAGTATACCCATAAAAAGTGTTTATTACAGATGCAACTTTGAAACATTTGACAACAATAACAAGCCTAAAGACTGGACTCAGACTCCTGAAGCTGGAGCCGGAAACTGGTATGGGTTTTATGGAGGGTTTGGTGTAACTGCTCCCGATAATGCTTATGCCCCCCGTATTCATTATCCTGATGGTCATCCAGGTGAACCGAAGTCTGGAAAAGGAAATGTTACTCTAAAATTACAAAGTTCAATTCCGAAAAGTAACATGCTTATATCACCACCTATCGATTTAAGCCTTGCCATAAAATCCAATCTGATATTTTATCATTCGCAAGTTAACCGCTGCAAAGACGAATTATGTACTGATATAATAAATGATGAATTGGAAGTATATTATCAGGTAGGAGCCACAAATCCAGCGAACTGGATACTGTTAAATAAATATCAACTAGGAACTGATAATGTATGGCTTAAGCATACCATTTTATTGCCTGATGCTACAACTCAAAAAAATGTTTATATTGGGTTTAAAGGCACTACCAAAGGCGCTTGGGGTGTATGTTTGGATAGTATGATCATACACGAAGTGGGTACCGCAAACAGGCAAGTAAAATCGGTGGACATAGTGCGTCCGATGTCGAAATATGTAGCTCAGGGGACAAACAAAAACCCGATCCTAAGAACAAATATTCGTGTTAGCGGAAATACAAATACCATTAGCTTAAATTCGTTGACAATTTCTACAAAAAATCAGAATGATGCCGACGTGGTTTCCGGGAGTGTAAGACTTTATTCAACCCTTGACTCGGTTTTTTTTTCGCCCGTTCAGGTTGGGACTAACCAATCAATATCGGGTTCACACACAGTGGCATTTAGTGGTTTAAATGAAACTATTGAAACCGGTGATAACTATTTTTGGCTAACTTACGATATAACTCCAGGTGCAACCCCCGATGATACGTTATCAGCATCCATTAACGCAAACGACATTGTGTTAAGCACTGAAACCTGGCCAGTTGCGGCAATTACACCTACTGGTTCAAGGAAAATAAAACAAGCCATTTTTTTCGACAATTTCGAAACAGACAAAGGCTGGGATATGTCAGTTGGCGATTTTCAACGTCAGAGCCCAACCGGATTAGGAGGCAATAAGGGCAGGCCAGACCCAACCTATTCATATGATGGGTCAAATGTACTTGGAAACGATTTGTCGGGTCTAGGTTCTTATGCAGGCGACTATGAACCTAACTCCCGATCGCTGGCATTGTCACCTTTAATTTCAGGTAAATATTTCAAAAATATT
>JANXXY010000253.1 GCA_025350365.1 Bacteroidales bacterium
TGAAAACACTACTATGGCTAATACTGCTGTCAACTTCATGCTGATATTTGTCATTATCGTTTTGATTGTTTCAGTAGTATTGGGGTTGGTGATTTCGTCAAACATCCAGAACATTATTAAATCGGTGATCAAACAAACAAAGGAACTTGTCGATGCAGCCGTAGCCGGAAAGTTGGCCACTCGTGCCAAACCTGATGAAACAAATGTAGAATTCAGGGAAATCGTCATGGGTATTAACAATATGCTCGATGCTGTAATCAGTCCTTTAAATGTTGCAGCCGAATATGTCGATCGTATTGCGAAAGGTAATATTCCCGAAAAAATCACCGATAATTATAATGGCGATTTCAACGAGATAAAGAATAACCTGAATTCCTGTATCGATGGATTAGGAGGGCTGGTAGAAGCTTCAAAGGTTCTTGAAAAAATGTCTTTAAATGATTACAGTCATAGGGTTGAAGGCAATTATCAGGGTATTTTTCTACAAACCGGAACATCAGTGAACGAGGTAAGAGAAAGGATTCTGCATACCATAAATATTGTGAATAATATTAGTAATGGTGATTTGAGCGACCTTGATAGTTTGAAGAAAATAGGCAAAAGAAGCGAAAACGACACCCTTATGCCATCGTTTATTCAAATGATGGATGCTATTAACTTATTAGTGGCAGATGCCAGTATGCTTGCAAAAGCTGCTATTGAAGGAAAACTGGACACACGTGCCGATGCCTCGAAACATCAGGGAGATTATAAAACCATAGTAGATGGTGTGAACAAAACCCTTGATGCTGTTATAGGCCCGTTAAATGTTGCAGGCGAATATGTGGAGAAAATATCGAAGGGCGACATACCAGCTCTCATTACCGATAATTACAATGGTGATTTTAATGGTATCAAAAACAATCTTAATAGCTTAATTAAAGCATTGAACGAGATAACGAATAAAGCAAAAGCAGTATCAGGCGGCGATTTAACCATTTCGCTTGTAAAACGTTCAGAAAATGATGAATTAATGGGTGCCCTTGATGAAATGGTAAAATCTACGGCTTCAATGATTGGCGAATTTAAAACTGCTGTTGAGAATATTGTTTTAGCGAGTATGCAAATGCAATCTGTAGCCATGCAAATTTCGCAAGGGTCAACTGAACAAGCTTCGAGTACCGAGGAAGTGTCGTCGAGCATGGAAGAGATGGCATCGAACATTTCGCAAAATACCGAAAATGCCAAACAAACTGAAAAGATTGCGATTCAGGCTTCGTCTGATATTACCGAAGGCAATAAAGCAGTAGCAATTACGGTTGATGCGATGAAAAAAATTGCTGATAAAATAACTGTTATTGGAGAAATTGCCGAAAAAACTGATCTTCTGGCTATCAATGCGGCCATTGAGGCTGCCAGGGCAGGAGAGCAAGGTAAAGGGTTTGCAGTGGTAGCAGCTGAAGTACGTAAATTAGCCGAAAACAGCCAGGCGGCCGCCAAGGAAATTAATGATCTTTCCAAATCAAGTGTGCGTATAGCTGATGACTCAGGCAAATTATTGCAGAAAATTGTTCCCGATATTCAAAAAACAGCTGTATTGGTGCAGGAAATTGCTGCTGCAAGTTTGGAACAGAATGCAGGTGCAAGTCAGGTAAATAGTGCCATTATGCAGTTAAATACCGTTACACAAAAAAATGCTGCTGCAGCCGAAGAGATGTCGTCGAGCGCTGAAGAACTTTCAAGTCAGGCCGATCAGTTAAAAAGTATACTTTCGTTTTACAAAACAGATCAGGATATTGCCGGTATCTCGAGAATGCGACGCTTACAGGAACAACAGGTGAAAAGTATACCATCAAACCAGTATTTAAATAATGCGGCGCCTACAAAGCGTTTTTCCAACCCGGTATCTAAACATATCAATTCTTCAGGCGGTATCGATATTAATTTGAATTCCAATAGTCATTCTGATAGTGAGGAATTTGAGAAATATTAATTATCAGTATTAAGTACTGGGTAATTATTCGCAAATATTGATTTAATAGGTAAATTGCTAAATATTGCGTACTAAAGTTTAACTCAGGTTTGGCTAAGGTTTTTTACCTTAGCCAAACTTATTTATACCGCAATAGCATGAATGGAAATGTGGTACGAGTGAGTAAATCTTCGTACAAACGAAAAATTTGTTTTGGCTCATAGGGTTATTTTTATTGGCTTTATTACACTAATCTTAATACTTCCGTAAATTTTTTTAAGATACTTATAATGAGTGCAAATTTAAAAACTAAGATTAATCGTAACTAGTTATTAGCCAATTATTTTCAAATTATCTCATTTTCAAATTTCAAATTTAACGAATTGTTGTTTATGTATTCGTGTTCAAATTGTATTTTTATTTTGAAAATCTCAAACCGTTTTAATTTCGCATTACCAACTTCCGCTGGCTCCGCCGCCACCGCCGCTGCCGCCGCCAAATCCTCCAAAACCACCGCCACCGTCGCCGCTACTAAAGCCACCGAAAC